>JANPAD010000243.1:0-8863 GCA_031429735.1 Bdellovibrio sp.
TTTTCGATCATATCAGCTGAGCAGCCAAAGGCGGCTAAACGCTCGCGCACTTCAGCAATACGTTGTGCAGACGGAGAGTCATTGAAGAAACCCGTCGCAATGACAGTGCCCACAAAATCATTGTCGATCAGAATTGGAAAGATGCAGATATCAAAACCGACCGCATCCCACTTTTTGAAAACGAAACGCTGATTGCTCGAGCGTAATTCGTTTACAGTGTGCGAAACAAGTTCCGCCAGGCTGCCTTGGGTTGCATCTTTATGGATAAGAAAGTTAACGGCAGGGTTCGCGAACACAACTTTGTTCGTGTCGAAACCTTTTAACTGGCCGCGCTCATCTGTAAAGAGGATATCGATGCTCCACCACGAGTGAAGAATTTGTTTCAGTTTTTTGATGACGTGAATATGTTCGAAGTCATTCCAGTTGATCATTGATTACTCCTTGGACAATAGTGTCAAAGAAGTTATCGTCAATTAACTGGACAGACTTAAGCTGAAATCGTGAATTTATTAGACAGTGGTTTTACGAGCGGAAAAGCGTTTAATTATGAGACGTTTTCATCTGAACTTCGAATAAACGAGCGTATTCGCCTTGAGAACCCATGAGCTCATTGTGGGTACCTTGTTCAACAATACGACCTTTATTCAAAACCAAAATAAGATCCGCTTTTTGAATTGTTGAAAGACGATGAGCAATCACAAAAGTGGTGCGGCCATTCATTAGACGCTCAAGACCCTTCTGGACCTGCTCTTCACTGACTGAATCCAGTGCACTTGTGGCTTCGTCTAATATGAGGATAGGCGCGTCTTTATAGAAGGCGCGCGCAATGCCCACACGTTGCTTTTCGCCGCCTGATAGCAGGTTTCCACGCTCACCAACGAAGGTGTTGTACTGGGCCGGAAGCTTCTGGATAAAATCATGGGCGTGGGCCGCTTGGGCTGATGAAAACACCTTTTCGGTATCCCCTACTTCGTTGTCAGCCAGAATGTTGCTTTCAATGCTGTCTGAAAACAAGAAAACGTCCTGCGAAACAAAGCCGATGTTTTTGCGCAGGGCTGAAAGCTTGATGTCTTTGATGTCTTTTTGACCGATCAGGATTTGGCCATCTTGCGGATCATAAAAACGCGCCAGCAAATTGGCCAGCGTTGATTTGCCGCTACCGCTTTCGCCCACGAAGGCCACCATTTGGCCGCGCTTAACGACGAGGTTAAAATGATTGATCAGTTTTTCAGTGCCATAGGCAAAACCGACATCTCGGTACTGAATTGTGCCCCATTCGGTAGGAAACTCAGAAGCTGTTTCGTGTTCAGTGATTTCACTTTTTTCATCAAGCATTGAAAACACCCGGGCGGCCGCTACGCGCGTTTCTTGGATACGCACATAGGCTTCTTGAAACTTTTTGATCGGTTCATTCAGGCCCAAAAGGGCGGTAATAAACCCAGTTAGAATGCCCGTGGAGGCTTCGCCTTTTGAAATTTTGAGTGAGAAATAGTACATGACCGCTAAAATCAGTAACGTCGCGATAAATTCGGTGATCGGGCCCATTGATTCAATCAGCGCATGAATTTTTCGTCGCATTTGAACAAACTCAGAACCTTGTTGTTGCAGGCGTTTTTCCATACGCTTTTCAAGGTTGAACGCTTGAATGGTGCGAACGCCGTCCAGAGATTCCTTAACAGTCGACGTAATTTTTTCAAGCTGTTCAATGCCTGAGATCGAGTATTTTCGGATGCCTTTTGAAGTGGACTTAATAAAGAAAGCCAGCACAGGAGCAATAAAAAGAATATAAACAACCAAGCGTGAATCTAAAATAAATAAGTTCACCAGCAAAACAACAAACAGCAAAGGCGCTGTAAACAGATCTGCAAAAAGGCGAAGCCCGTCATGAATAATACGAATATCATTCATTGTGCGGCTAATTAAACCGCCCGAACCTGCGGCATAGTTATTATGAAATTTTAAATCGAGACGCATGAATTTGGCTTGAAGTTTTTCGCGCAAAGATTGCGATACCTTTTCTGATACGACGTTCATCAGATAAATATGAAAGTAGCGGCTAATCCCGATGGTCATCGAAAGAGCAACGCCGACCCAGACCATCGACTTCAGTTTTTCAGGATCGCTTTCGCCGGCATCCATCAGGTCTTTAATAAACAGAGAAATATAGCCCTTGCAGACCGCGCCGATAATGCCGGTAATAGCCACAACGATCAGAAATTTTCTGAATCGAAGAAGTTCTTTAACAACGGACTTGAGCTCGGGTGGCATCATCTAATTTAAGATCCTACATACTTTTTAAGATATTGACCAGTCAGGCTTTTTTTAGAAGCTATAAGCTGTTCGACAGTGCCTGCAACCACGACCTGACCACCGCTATCGCCGGCCTCTGGACCCATATCAATCACATAATCTGCGTTTTTTATTACATCAAGGTTATGTTCAACCACGATAACCGACCCGCCGGCCTCAATCAGTTTGTGCAAGACCTTCATCAAGAGGTCTACTTCTTTAAAATGCAGGCCTGTGGTCGGTTCGTCTAGAATATAAAGAGTCGCCTTCTGGGTGACTTGCGAAAGCTCTTTTGCAATTTTTAAACGTTGCGATTCACCGCCGCTCAGTGAGTTGGCCGGCTGTCCCAATGTGAGGTAATCTAAGCCCACTTCTTTTAGGACCGAAAGCGGTTTACGGATATGCGGATGAGCCACAAAGAAGTTCATAGCCTCGGCCACGGTCATTGATAAAATCTGATAAACATTTTTACCGTTGTACTGAACTTCAAGAATTTCAGGACGGTATTTTTTTCCGTCGCAAACATCACACGGGATAATCACGTTGTCCATAAACTGCATGTCAATTTCTTCGTAGCCTGTGCCCTTGCAAGCCGGGCAACGACCGCCGTCCACATTCAAACTGAACGTGCCCGGAGTATAGCCGCGGTCAACCGAATCAGGAACAGTCGACATTAAATTACGGATATGGTCGAAAGCTTTTAAATAAGTAATCGGCGAGCTGCGCGCTGATTTGCCGATTGGAGATTGGTCGATTAACAGAACGTTTTTAATATTTTCTGTGCCGGTCAGCTTGGTGTGAGCCTGTGCGACTTCGTATTCAAGATCAAGCTTACGCGCCAAAGCCGGATAAAGCGTTTTGCTGACCAGGGTTGATTTGCCGCTACCGCTTACACCGGTGACGGCGACAAGACGATGTAACGGAAACTCCACATCAAGATTTTTGAGGTTGTGGCCGGTGCAACCTTTCAATTCAAGTTTGTACCGGAAAGTATCAATCTTAACCGGGCGCCCTTCGCGCAGCGGTGCCCACTTCTGAGGTTTCAGGTATGGAACTGTAATTGATTCTTTCGAATCGTAAAATTTTTCTGTGGGGCCTGAGTAAACCACATTTCCACCGAGATATCCCGAACCTGGACCCATCTCTATAATATTCTCTGAATTTTTAATGACGTCATGGTCATGTTCGACGATCACTAACGTATTGCCGAGGTTTTTCAGATCTTTCAGAATTGAAATCAACCGGTCGTTGTCGCGAGGGTGCAAACCAACCGTAGGTTCATCAAGAACATACAGCGCTTGTGATAAGCCCATGCCCAATTGATTGGCCAGCATTAAACGCTGGTATTCGCCGCCTGACAGCGTACGTGTTTCGCGGTCTAAAGTTAAATAGTTGACCCCGACACGCATTAAAAAGTTAAGACGGGCACGTATTTGCTTTAAAACCTCACCTGCCACTTCGGTTTCGTAAGGGGTCGTTTGCAGCTTATCAAAAAACTTATAAAGCTCTTCAATTGTTTTTGAAGTCAGCTGCATAATGTTTTTTTTGTGAACAAGAACAGTTTTAACGTCTGATCGTAGACGTGAACCCTTACAGTCAGGGCACAAATGCGGGCTGCGGTAGCGTGAAATAAACACGCGCACGTGCATTTTATATTTAAGGTCTTCAAGGTATTCAAATAAGCCCTTAACGCCGAAGAAATCATTATTGCCGTTCCAGATTAAATCTCTTTGCGCTTGAGGTAAATCTCTCCAGGCCTTTTGCACATCGATTTTTTGTTTTCGGCAAAATACGATTAAAGATTTTTTATCTTGTTCGGCACTGGGCATGGTAAACGGGTTCAAGGCGCCTTGGGCAATAGACAAATTGGGGTTAGGAATCACTTTTGCTTCATCAAGCTCGAGAATATTTCCGAAACCTTTGCAAGTCGGGCAGGCGCCGATCGGTGAATTAAAAGAAAAAAGTTTTGAAGTGATCGGCGGAGGGTTCCAACCGCAAATTGGGCAAGAAGGTTCTTCACTCAGTTTTAAAATCTCATTGTCGGTTGTCACAACCAAGGCTCGTCTTATATTACTGCCGATCACATATTTAAGGCTGGCATCATAAGCTTGCGTTAGCGAATCGGTCAGCCGTCCTTTTTCTTCAACCGTGAAAGACATACGATCAATCACAAGATAAAAAGTATCCGCCGGAATTCCTTTTTTTATTTGCGCCGGCGTGCCGATATCGGTTAGCTCGCCAATTTCATATGTGCTGGCTTCAGATTTTTTCTTCGCTTTTTTTTCTTTGAGAGTTGTAATGCGTAAGAAGCCTTCTTGCAGGAACAGCGCATGAAGTTTTTTTCCTTGCAGAACGCGATTTTCTTTTGAAATTTCGACTAATATATAACCGCGTTTATCCGCAAACTTCTGCAAAACCATATCGGTGGCTTCGGTTGTTGAAGTTTTCAATGCGGCGATATGATGATCCGGACAATAAGGAACGCCTATTTTTTCAAAAAATAACCTTAGGTAGTCTATCAGCTCGGTTGTGGTGCCCACAGTTGAACGACTTGATTTAATTGTATTTTTTTGTTCGATCGAAATAGCCGGCGGAATATTATGAATGCCTTCTATATCGGGCTTGGGGGCTTTATTCAAAAACTGACGGGCGTAATTTGACATGCTCTCGATGAAGCGTCGTTGCCCTTCAGCAAAAAGAGTTTCAAAGGCTAAAGAACTTTTGCCGGAACCTGACGGCCCGCAAATGACCGTCATCTTGCCGAGTGGAATTTTTACTTCGACATTTTTCAGGTTGTTTTGCTTAATGCCCCAAATGTGAATATCTTTGTTACTCATCAATGTCCTGCTTCAAGTGATCTGTTGTTTCTTCAGATCGGCTTGCAGCAGAGGTTGGTTCGGTTCCTTCAATATAGGCCTGACTTATAACTCGCTTGCTTGCCGAATTAGGTAGCTTACCAGTTTCAGCATCAATTTTCACGATTTTAACTTTGGGAGGAACCTCAAATGACATCACTGGTAAATTGCTATGTGCGTCTTTCATGTACTCCAGCCAAATTGGAAGAGCTGCGCGGCCACCGACTTCTCCTTTGCCGATCGTCCGTTCTTTATCGAATCCGACCCACACGCCGGTCGCAATTTGCGGGGTATATCCAATAAACCAAGCGTCAAAATAACCATTTGTTGTGCCCGTTTTGCCAGCGACTTCGCGTCCTAATTCAGCAGCTCTTCCGCCGGTCCCGTTAGGGTCGTTGATCGTGCCTTTGAGCATGTCTGTAATAACATAAGCTGTTTCCGGACGAATCAACTGTTCCGGGTTTTCAAAGTAAAAATGGTTTGTTGTTTCGTCTGACGGAGGGGTTTCTAAAAAGCTTTTTCGTTTAGCTGCAAATTCGTCATCTATTTTTTTAATTTCGTCAGCGAAGCGGGCGTCTAAATCGACATTTTCAATCAACGTAGAACCTTTACGATCTAAAACTTTTTTAATCACTAAAGGACGCGTGCGTAAACCCATGCGGCCAAATTCTGAAAACGCCTTCGTCATTTCATAAAGCGTAATCGAACTCGAACCTAACACAAGGGTGAAGTCCGGATTCAATTTTGAAAACAGTCCCAGACGCTGAGCAAATTCAGTGGCATAGCTGACACCGATATCTTCAACAATTTTAACCGACGGAATATTGAGCGATTTCACGAGAGCATTGCGCATCGTAATTTCACCGTTAAAATTCTTTTCGTGGTTTGAAGGCTTCCATACTTTGCCTTCGTCCTGCCCTTCATCGGCGGCCTGACGGTAAGCGACGGGCGCATCAATGATCGGCGTGGAAGGGTTGTAACCTTTTTCAAGAGCTGCGGCGTAGATGAAAGCTTTAAAAGATGATCCGGTTTGACGGGCTGCTTGTAAGGCGCGGTTAAATTCATTGCGGCCGAAACTGTAGCCGCCGACCATGGCTAAAACTTCTTGGGTTTGTTCATCTATCGAAAGTAGCGAGCCTTCAACGATTGGTTCTTGATCGAGTTCGAGCTGTAAGTGTTGGTCGTCGTTCGGGTATTCTGCAACCGCCACTTTATTTTTAAGTTTCTTGTCGGTCGGCTTGGTTTTTTTCAGCCACTCCATTTTTTCAGCCACGATTTTAACCAAAACAACATCGCCTTTGGCCACAGCTTCGGACGGTCTGCGAATTTGTGCGTTATCAGATTTTTTTTCAAAGTCCGGTTCCCGTGCCCACTTCATTGTTTCAAAATCAATAAAACCTTTTGCAGCCGGCAACTGCACTTCAACATAGCCAAGTTCATCGTTAACATCTGTCACAAAACCTTCGTAAGAGTGGCCGACTTTTAGAAAGGTTGGCAGCTTTTCTTCTTTGACGTCTGTCTTTGCTTCTTTGGTGTTGCCGAATAGTTTCGAACGGGCCTTTTTGTATTGCCATTCAATTTCTGCAAATTGACCGTTCGGCAAAATAATTCTTTCCGGATTAGATTCTAATATAAGTTTCGTCTTTAGCTTTTCAAGGTAGTCGTTAAGTTCTTTTTCTTTCTCTATTTTTTGAACAGGGCCTCTGAAGCCTTGCCGCTTATCCAGCTCTTTCAAGCCCTTAACCATTGATTCGTTGGCCGCAATTTGCTTCTTTAAATCAAGTCCCGTGTAAACCTTGATACCCTGATCTAACACAACATCTTCGCCTAATTGTTTAACTAAAATTTGGCGAACAGTTTCAAGGTAAAACGGCGCGAGCGATTCGTAATCTGTTTTCAAAAATACTTTAAGCGGCTCTTGAATGGCGGCCTCAGCTTGTTCTTTGCTGATTAAATTGACGTCGGCCATACGGTGCAGAACATAGATTTGGCGTTCTTTGGCACGCGAAGGGTTTCTAACGGGCGAAAATTCTGAAGGTGCCTTCGGTAAACCGGCCATCAAAGCGGCTTCAGCTAAAGTCAGCTGTTTAACCGTTTTTTTAAAGTAGGTTTGCGATGCCATTTCAATACCGTACGCACTTTGCCCGAAATAAATCTGGTTCAGGTACAAAAATAGAATTTGTTCTTTCGTCAGATTTTCTTCCATTTGCAGGGCTAGTAAAATATCTTTCATTTTTCGCGAAAAAGTTTTTTCGCTCGAAAGAAGCAAGGTTTTAGCGACCTGCTGTGTAATTGTAGACCCCCCCTGGACGTTTTTGCCTGCACGCATGTTAGCGATGGCCGCGCGTAATAGCGCCTGCAGGTTAATTCCTTTGTGTTGAAAGAATTCATCATCTTCGGCGGCCACAAATGCGTTAACGACATTTTTTGGAATATCTTTGTATTGAACTATGGTGCGGCGTTCGCGGAAGAATTCGCCGATGATCTGGTTGTTGCGGTCAAAAACCTGCGACACCAGTAACGGTTTATAATCTTCAATTTTTATCATTTCGGGCAAAGTTTTTTTCACGGAAGAATAAACAATGTAAACCGAAAGAAGACCGATAAGAAAAAGTCCGCCAAAAACAATCAATAGTTTTTTAACAAGATTATTTTTAAAGAACCGGGCAATATTTTGAAGGGCTAATATGAGGTAGTTTTTCACTCTCTTAGATTATCATTTGCGGTCGCTGTTGACACCTGCTTGTCGATACGCTCGACTCGACAAAAGCAGAGTTTACAGAGATGCAAACGCAGGTAAGCCCGCTTCGCTAATAACCGCGACTGAATAATGCGGCGGTAAAAACCAAGAAATGGCCTCTAAAATACCTTCGTGCTCGCTGGCCAGAGGATTGCCGAGGGATTCTAATGAAAAACACAGATCATAGTTGAGTTGGTCTGTCGAAATCATCAGAACTTTTGCATCAAATACGGATTGATCGCGGAAAAAATCTTTCATAACAAGGCGGGCGTATTGCGGCAAGTAAGCGTCTGAAGGTGGTCCGGCGTGCACTCCGCTTTTCGGATCAATGACCATTTCTTTAGAAGGTTGAATTTGGTTATATTTTATAAATAATCCTGTTTCACGAAATGACCAAATCATTCCGTAAGAAAAGACGTAGTCCGGGTAAGGTGTGCGTCGCGGATTAACCACAAGACCGATCCCACGTGTTGATAGCCAATTTAAAATTTTTTGAGCCGAATCAATGCGCGAAACTGATGAGCCCTCTTCGGTTAAAGTCTCGGTCATTAGATAAGGCCAGCCATCCGGACCCTGCTGCGGATCTTCGGAAAGAATACTTAATTGCGATTCGCTGAGCATTTTAAAAAACTGCTCATCCCATTCTTGGTTACGGTTTTCTTCGGCAGTTTTAAGGTGAGCCACCATCGTCATAAAAGATCCTTCGATTGAGAGCCGGGTAAAAGGAAAAAAATTCTGAAATAACTAACCACCAAAATGACGGCTACAAATTGGTGAAATGCGGCCAAAGGTACCGGTACAATCCACAGAATATTTAAAATTCCAAGAAGCACTTGGCAAATGATAACGAACACCAAAAATAAAATGGAGTTTTGCATTTCTTTCCATTGCGGTGATTTCCACATGCGCGCAACCCAGCTCAACAACGATAGGGTTACAATGATTCCCAACCAGCGGTGTGCCCATTGAACTGTGCCGG
>JANPAD010000244.1:0-14617 GCA_031429735.1 Bdellovibrio sp.
ATAAGGAGACTCCATGAAAAAAATCGCATTAGCGCTGACATGCTTATTAATGATGTCATGTGCTTCACACGGTCCTAAAAACGAAGTGGCTACAACTGGCACTGCTAAAACTCGCTTGCCTTCAAGCTCTACGCTGAACTCTCGAGTTAATTTAACTGACATTGTCAGTTTGAATTCAGGCTACTGGAATGTAAAAAGTAAAACGACAAAAGAAGAATACTTCGGTCGTTACAAGGCTTTCGTTCTTTCGACAAATCCTGAAGCTGACTACATGACTTTGAAAGTTTTCGCCGAAAAAGACGGTTTGGTGCAAAATCCGAATGTCATAATTAAGAATGGTAAAAAAGCTCCGTTAGCGGCGAAAAATGATGACTCTAAATACGTTCAAATCGCTGAGAACAATCAGTTCGTATGGGGTTCTGACTGGGGCGGCACCGAGCCGGCACTTGAAGTGAATGGTAAAGGTTCACTTGTTATTGTTACAATGAATGAAGGTATTGGTCGTTCGGCCTGGGAACAACGTGTAACGGTTCGTTTGAATCCGGATACAGCCAAACTTGAAGTTATCGGTTACGACTACAGATACCATGACAAACTTGATCTGTCGTCAGGCACATGCTCGTACAATTTCAACACCGGCGTAGGTGTTATCGACCGTAACGGCCCTGAAGTGGATATTAATACTGATGCAGATGAGCCGCCTGTCATTGCTCATCCAACAAAAAGCCACAAACAAATCAAAGTTGAAAAAGTAAAAGTCGACATTAACAATTGGAAAGACTCTTACGAAATGCCGGCGCTTAAAGACTGTTTCGAAGGCGTTTAATTACTACCAAAAAAATACTTCGAATTCAAATCGAAAAAAAACCCTCTTGAACGAGGGTTTTTTTATTTCCGAATTAAACATCCGTATTTACATACGTTCGCGTAAGCGGTTGTTTTCTGATTCAAGAATTTTAATCAGAGTTTTTAAATCGACTGTTTCTTCTTTCAGAAACATGATTTGTTCTTCTTTTTCCTGAAGAATTTGGGTGTAGGCTTTCTTTAAATCGACCAACAACCGATTTGCAGCTGTTAAAACAGACTCTCCCGATTCGCGTGATGGCATGTCGGCAAGAGTCTTGATTTCGCTTTCCGCAGGACCGGCTTGAACTGAAGTTTGAACTTGATCGCGACTTGGGGAGGGGCGATGGGTTTCTGTTCGTGCAGGTCTGGTTGTTGTCTCATCAAGCAGAAAATATTTACCTTCGTCAAAACGGTAGGCAATGTCTTCACCCTTAATACGACGGCGAAGAGTTGATATGCTCACGTGATGTTTAATTGAATACTCAGCAAGTGGTAGCCAACTAGATGTAGTGGTCATTGTTCTTCTCCTCGACTAGTCAAGGCTATCACAGCACTTGACCATGTCAACAGTCGAACAAAATTAGGCCTAAGGTCGTGAGTACTCACGAAAAATGCATATACTTTCGGCTTTTAAATCAGTTTATCTTGGCAGTTTTTCATGTTTAACTGGCCGCCGGTTATGAATATCCAGAATAAAAAAAAGATTGCGCTGGTTTTAAGTGGTGGTGGTATCAAGGCTGCTGCCTATCATATTGGCGTTTGCCTGGCCCTTAAAGAAAAAGGCTTTGTCTTCGCGGGGGGCTCAAAAGAGTGGGTTCAACAAAAATACCCGGGCCCCAACCCTACAAACGACGAGTCTAACAAACCCACAATTCGGCTTTACGTTGGTTCAAGTGCCGGCGCTTTTGTCGCTTCGGTGTTGGCTTCGGGCAAATCAATCGAGGCCCTGATCACCGCGTTTCAGGTGGGTTTTGGTTCTTCACCGTTTTATGATTTACCCAATGAAGATCGTATCAAGCAGCTTGGCTATCGCCATATCTTTAACCTCAACTCAAAGCGTATTCTCAGCTGGATGCCCGAAACACTGCTACAGAAATCAATTTTAAGTGGTGGTTTTGAGGTTTTTCTAAAAAAAGGTTTTAAATTAAATGGTATTTTTAATACCAACGGCCTTGAACGCTATCTCAGAAAATATGTCTTAGATGAAAATGAGTTTTCGCGGTTGGGTGTTGAGCTTTATGTAATCGCAACCCAGTTGAATCACTCACGTAAAACTATTTTTGGCAATTATCTTGAAAGTTATAAGACTGATACAACAAAATACATTGGCTACACCAAAATTTCAGAAGCCGTTGCCGCTTCTACTTCCTTACCACCTATGTTTGCCCCGCACCCCATTCAAAAGCCGGATGGCAAAATTCTTTATCACTATGATGGAGAAATCCGCGACACCCTCAGCACTCACGTAGCCGCCGACCACGGCGCCGATCTGATCATCGCTTCATATTCAATGCAACCTTATCATTACAATGCAGAGGTCGGCTCACTTCATACCTACGGTATGCCTGCTATTATAAATCAAGCGCTCTATCAAGTTCTTGAACAAAAAGTGGCTCGTCATATCCAATTTCAAAACCAGAAAAAAGACACCTATCAAGCTCTTAAAAAAGCCTGTGCTGAATTAAATCTACCTAAAGAAACGTCGAATAAAATTTTAAATCTTGTTAAAGAAAAATTGGCGCACAACCCTGAAGTTGATTACATCTATATTGCGCCCCGCCCGCAAAACTATGAAATGTTTTTTGCGGATCACTTTTCGCTTAACCCGCAAATCTTAGAAAAAATACTGAGAATCGGTTTTAAATCCGGACTTCAGGTTTTGCGGGAACACCTTTAAAAAATTAATGTTCGCGTAAGACCGAATTTAACCGAGGCTTCTTTCAATCATGTTGAAAATAGGACCTGACGCCAAACCAAGAGTCAAAATCATCGCCGCTAAAACAACAATGACAAAGGCCGTGCCGTAACGGTTTTCGACCGTATCGCAATCGCCGTCTTTCATGTACATCACAACAATCGGTCTTAAGTAGTAGTACACACTCAAAACCGAGTTGATCACACCCCAGAAAGCCAGCCACATCAAACCTTCGTTCACTGCTGCGCTGAAAAGGTAAAGCTTACCGAAAAAGCCCATAACCGGTGGCAAACCCGCCAACGACAATAAGAAAATCGTTAGGCAAAAGGCCATAATCGGTTTGTTTTTTGCAAATCCTGCAAGATCTTCTGTTTGAAAAAAATCATTTTCATTTTTTTCGACCAAGCTTAAGACCGCAAACGCACCCATTGTCATCAATGAGTAAGTCATCAAATAAAACACCACGCTCGCAGCGCCGTAGGCAGAATTTTCACTTATACCCGCAGCAATCAAACCCATCAAAACGTATCCAGAGTGCGCAACTGAAGAGTACGCCAGGGTTCGCTTGAAATTAGTCTGAATAAGAGCCGCGACGTTACCGACAGTCATTGTGAGGACAGCTAGCCATTGGAGTGTTTCGAGCAGGCTGTACGAGCTCAACAACCCTTTCGAAGCCAAGATCCGCAGGAAGGCTACGAACGAAGCCGTTTTTATTGTGGTCGCCATGAATGATGTGACCGGGGTCGGGGCACCTTGATAAACATCCGGCGTCCAGGCATGAAACGGAGCAATCGAAGCCTTGAAGCAAAAGCCCAAAATAACAAAAGCAAAGCCGAAGATAAATAGATAGTTGTGATTGCCCATCATCACTTGCGCTGACTTCATCAGATCAATCGTGCTGACTGAACCCGTCGTCCCATAGATAAACGATACACCATATAAAAATACAGCCGACGCTAACGAACCCAAAACGAAATATTTGATCGCAGCCTCTTTAGAAATCTTCTGCTCATGAGACATGGCAATCATTAAATACAAAGACAAAGACATCAGCTCAAGTCCGATAAAAACAGTTATCAGGTTGGCTGCGGCAATTAAGACCAAAGCGCCCAGCAGCGAGTTCATAGCTAAAAACATCAGTTCTGAAAGCTGATTCCCGCGAGTAGCTGGGTTTTCGAACATCAAAACAAAACCCGCGCCTGCGACAACAATTGCTATAACGCTGGCCCAGGTGGTCATGCCGTCAAAGATCAGTTGGCCGTTGAAGGCCGTCGGGGCTGCGCTGGCGTTGTGTTTAGCAAAGATGACATAGAGGCCGACGGTAACCAAAAGGCCAATCAGAGCTTCAATCAATGTGGCTAGCGGCTGCTGTTCTCGGTTGCCCCGTAAGGTTTTCAACGTGAGCGGCACAAGGCTGAATAAAAACAGTACGATCATCGGCGAGATAAGCAGAATGTCCGCTAAACCTAAAGTCAGTTTATTCATTTTGAAACCTCCTGAGTAGCTTGGTGCGCAACAGGCACGCCCGGAACCATATAATCAGTTTTATTTTTAATCAGGTAATCTACGCTGGCCTTTGAATAGTCCATGAAATGATTCGGAAATAAACCCATCCAAAAAATCATCAACAAAAGTGGAATAAGTACCGCGACTTCACGTGAGTTCAGATCATGCAAAGCGTGGTGATCGTCGTGCTCGCTCGCTAAAACGATTTCGCCTTTCGGGCCGAAGAAGACGCGTTTAACCATCCACAACATATACGACGCGCCCAAAACAACACCCGTTACAGACAGAACTGCAACCCATGGACTATATTCATAAGAACCTAATAGAATTAAAAACTCTCCGATGAATCCATTCGTCATCGGCACAGCAATAGAGGACATTGTCACAATGACAAATGCGATCGTAAATATCGGCATCGCACTTGCTAAGCCGCCGTACTTTGAAATTTCACGCGAGTGAGTGCGCTCATAGATCATGCCGATCAAGATGAACAAAGCTCCAGTTGAGATGCCATGGTTCAACATTTGGTAAAGTGCGCCGTTAACACCGTAAACGTTCATCACGAAAATGCCGATAATAATGTAACCCATATGGGAAACCGAAGAATACGCGATCAGCTTTTTTACATCCGGCTGAACCATCGCGACCAGCGCTCCATAGATAATCCCGATCACCCCGGCCGCTATGAAAATCCAGCCATAGTGTTCGGCTGCTTCCGGAAACATCGGGATAACCCAACGAATAAAACAATACGTGCCCATTTTCAACATGACGCCGGCAAGAATTACCGAGCCCGGCGTGGGCGCCTCAACGTGAGCATCAGGCAACCAGGTGTGTAGCGGAAACATCGGCACTTTGATCGCAAACGCTAATGCAAACGCAAAGAAAAGAAGTGTTTGTGGCGTAAAAAAGTTACCCGCAACAAACGGTATTTTCAAACGGTAGAAATCAAGAAGGCTTGCGCTCATTTGGCCGCCCGTAACTTCAGGTGTTAAACGCATCATAAAGATGATGGCCAACAACATGAGAACAGACCCAGCCATTGTGTAGATGAAGAATTTTACCGTCGCATAAATGCGGCGAGCTCCACCCCAAATACCAACGATAAAATACATCGGAACCAGCGATAACTCCCAAAATGTATAGAACAATATTGCATCTAAAGCTAAAAATGAACCCAGCATCGCAGTCTGTAGAATGAAAAGTGCAGCGTGAAAGCCTTTAACTTTTTCATCGATCGTTTTCCATGAAGCCAAAATAATAATCGGTGTTAAGAATGTTGTCAGCATAACCAGCATAAGCGAGATGCCGTCCACACCTAAAAAGTAAGAAATACCAAAGCGCTCAATCCACGTGTATTTTTCTACAAACTGCATCGTCGGCATCGTTTTGTCGAACTGAACCAGCACACAAAGTGAAACGATAAATTCAATTAAAGAGCCCGCCAGGGCCAAGTAGCGAACTGTCTCTTTTTGCGGCCAGATAGCTGCCGAAACAGCGAAAAGAAGTGGTAAAAAAACCAATAATGTTAACAACATAATTACCTCATCATAACAAGTGAAAGGGTGATGACGACACCGATGACGATGTACAAAGCGTACTGCTGCATATTTCCTGTCTGCAATGTGCGCACGAATGAGCCCGCGCCCTTAACCAGATCAGAAATTTTATAAGTCGCTTTATCAATTATATTAACGTCAACGTAGTACCAGATTTGACGGCTGACTTTCACTAGAGGGTTAATGATCGTTCCAAAGTAAAATTCATCAACGTAGTATTTGTTATAAACAGCGCGGTAAACTGGGCCAAGGCTTGTCGCAATTTTTTGTGGAGAGTCGCTGCCTTTTTTCAAGTACATAACAGCTGCTGTTAACGCCGAGATCGACGCGAGCGAAACTGAAACACCCATCAAAGCCCACTCTTCAGCGACCGAGTGGCCTTCGTGTGCAGCCTCAGGTAATTTTGCGATGAGCGGTTCAAGCCAATGTTCCCAAACATTTGGAATGTGCCCGAGCGTTTCACCGATAACATGGGGAATGCCAACCCAGCCACCAATGACTGAAAGAATAGCTAAAACAATCAACGGAATTGTCATCAGGCTTCCGCTTTCGTGCGGATGGACATGTTTATCAACGCGAGACTCACCCCAGAAAGTAAGGGCCATCAAGCGTGTCATGTAGAAAGCTGTTAAAGCCGCACCGAGCGCGCCCGCAACCCACAGCAAGACGTGACCGCGCGGCGATGAGTAGGCTTGCCATAAAATTTCGTCCTTTGAGAAGAATCCAGCAAAAGGCGGCATGCCGATGATTGCAAGCCATCCTATTAAAAATGTAAAATGCGTAATCGGCATATACTTCTTAAGACCACCCATCTTACGAATGTCTTGTTCTTCGTGCATTCCGTGAATCACCGAACCTGAACCCAAAAACATCAACGCCTTAAAGAACGCATGAGTCATTAAATGAAACATTCCAGCGCCGAAAGCGCCGACACCTACAGCCAAAAACATGTACCCGAGTTGTGAAACTGTTGAGTACGCCAAAACTTTTTTAATATCAAATTGTGTCAAACCGATTGTTGCCGCCATCACGGCCGTCGCTGCACCGATAGACGCAATGACCATCATCGTATTCGGCGCCATGATAAAGATTGGATTCAAGCGGACAATCATATATACGCCGGCCGTCACCATTGTCGCCGCATGGATCAGAGCTGATACCGGAGTTGGGCCAGCCATCGCATCTGGCAACCAAACGTACAAAGGAATTTGCGCTGATTTCCCCGTCGCACCAATGAAGAGCATCAAGGTACCCAAAGTCACGGCGCCCATCCAACTTGCATCTGCAACTGTCGGCGCTAATGCATTTAAATCATGAATGTTCAAAGTTCCGAAAGTCGTAAACAAAATAAACATACCGATAATAAACGCTGCATCACCCACGCGATTTGTAATGAAGGCTTTCATGCCGGCCGCAGCTTTTGCTGAGTCCGAGAACCAAAACCCAATCAAAAGGTAACTACAAAGACCAACGCCTTCCCATCCAACAAACATTGTGAGTAGCGAATCGCCCAAAACCAAAATTAACATATTGAAAATAAATAGGTTCAGGTAAGCGAAATACTTCGTCACTCCTTTATCATGGTGCATATATCCGATCGAGAACAAATGAATCAGCGACCCGACACCCGTGATAATCAAAATCATGATTGAGCTGATTTGATCGACAACAAAACCCGCATTGATCGTAAACTTTCCGACCCCAATCCATTGGAAGTAATTGACAGCAATCGTGCGGCTTTCCGCCGGCAAGCCCACCAGTTCGACAAACAAGAGAACAGAGCAGATAAACGAAATAAACACGGCGCCGGTGGCGATTGCGCCCGCAGATACGTAATTTGTGCTTCTAAAACGAAATCCGTTCAGCAAGAAACCGACAACGGGGCTTAATAATAATATGGCTATTAAAATTTGAGTGTTCATCCATTACCCTTTTAAGTGTTCGAAAAAACGAATATTCACTTCTTTAAAGCGTTTAAAAATTGAAACAGCTAACGCCAAGCCCACCGCAGCTTCAGCCGCAGCGATCGTCATAACAAAAAATACCATCACTTGGCCGTCGACTCGGCCGTGAACTTTCGAAAAGGTCACAAAGCTGATATTGACTGCGTTGAGCATCAATTCAATCGACATGAAAAGAACAATCAGGTTGCGGCGAAGTAAAACACCGGCAAGGCCGATCGAAAACAAAACTGCAGATAAAACCAAATAGTGATTCGGCGTGATCTCTGTTAAAAAACTAATTCCGTTCATGTGTGCCACCCTTACTTCGCGAAAGCGCAACTGTGCCGACCGCAATCACGAGCAATAAAACGCCCAAGATTTCGAAACCAAAAATATTCCTAAGAAAAAGCTCCTCTGAAATGGGTGTAATGGCTGCTTGGGCCGGAGCCAAAGACTTATCTGCCTCAGCGATAGATGCACCGATCACAAAATTCGTTCCAAAAAGCGCTCCCGCCAATAAGCCGGACAAAATGCCGACGGCGCCGATTTTGACCGCGCCAGACACGCGGCCGCGTGAGAAAGCCTGCAACTCATGTTTTAAATCGAATAACATAAGAACCATCACAAACAGAACCATCACGGCTCCGGCGTAAACGATCAGCTGCACACCTGCTAAAAAATAGGCGTTCAACGTCACAAAAATGGCGGCCACACTGACCATCGTCATGGCAAGACAAAGTGCCGAGTAAATCGGGTTCGTCATTAGAATCACGGCTAACCCACTGACGATTGTCAGAAGGGCTAGTAACCAAAATAGAAAAGCATCTGCACTCATTTATAACCTCTCAAACTAAAATGTATAATAGCCCGCGACAAACATCACTGTTGCTGTCACCATCGTGTTCGCCAAAGCCCATGGAAGCATTGTTTTCCAGCCCAAATCCATAAGTTGATCATATCGGAAGCGTGGTAAAGTCCAGCGAACCTGAATAAAGATCCAAAGAAAAATTGCAAATTTCACGTTGTAACTTAGAAAGTGAATTACTGTGTTAAATATGCTGGCACCTGTTTCAGAACCGAAGAAGCTCAAGCCCCACTGTTGGACATCTTGAACGCTTACAAACGGAATACCGTAACCACCGAAGAAGAATGTTGCCATCAGGCCTGATGCGATCATCATATGGCCATATTCGCCGATAAAAAACATCAGCATTTTAAATCCGCCGTACTCAGTATGGAACCCAGCAACTAGTTCAGCTTCGCCTTCAGCTAAATCGAACGGTAAACGATTCGATTCAGCAAAAGTTGCAGCAAAGAATAAAATCATACCGACCGGCTGAAAGAAAATACCCCAGTTCGGCAGCCATGGAGCCGTCACTGAGTATCCGAAAGCATCGAAATGTAGCGGACCTTGTTGGGCTGCAATCATGTCGGTCAAGTTAAACGTCCCATATATCAAAATAACGCCGACAATTGAAAGACCCAGTGCTAATTCGTAAGAGATGATTTGCGCTGAAGCGCGCATTGCGCCCATTAAGGAAAATTTACTTCCTGAGCCCCAACCCGCCATCAAAATGGTGTAAGCCGCTAATGAAGAAATTCCCAAAATGAAGACGATACCGACGTTGATTTCAAATCCTTGAATTAAAAATGTGTAACCGTTCACATTCAGCGGTGTCGACATCGGGATGGCCATGTAGGCAATTGAAGCCGGAATCAAAGCAAACACAGGAGCCGCATAGAACATAAAGCGGTTTCCTTTTTCCGGAACAAAGTCTTCTTTCATTAAAAATTTGACCGCATCGGCTAGCAACTGCAGTAATCCCAAGGGGCCCACGCGGTTCGGGCCGAAACGGTTTTGAATGAAAGCCGAGCCGCGACGCTCAAGCCATACTAAAATTGGTACCGCTTGCACCATCATGAGGAACACAAGCAAAGTTTTAACGACGTTAATCGTGATTTCTAGTCCAGTACTGCCCATTGTTGTCATGATTAATCCCACTCCAAAGCTTTAGATTTAATCTCCCACCAGAGGCCGAAGATGAAGATCGCTAAAAATACAAACATCGAGAAGAAAACATAGGGTCCGTAGCCATTTGCCATGAATGTTTTAAAATTCACAGCCCAAGGATACATAAAGATGACCTCGATATCGAAAAGAATGAACAGGATTGCGGTTAAATAGAACTTAACTGAAATTTTTGTATCTTTCTTTTCTTGAACGGGAATACCGCATTCGTAGATATCCATTTTAGCTTGGCTTGTTTTTTTTGCCACTCCGCCTGTTAGGCGTGCTAAACGGATCAGGGCGTAACCGAAAATCCCGATAAACACGACAATAAATATAATTCCACCCAAAGGCATACGTGGCTCCTTTTGTTTTGAAAATTCCAACGCCGCATCATGCGGGACAGTCTTAACCCGAACTTTGCTTTTTTCATTTTATTTTCAACTATTTAGTTATACAAACTTAGGTAGCAAAAACCAAATAAAAATAGTAACGACAATCGGCTCAAGGTAACGGCAGAAAATGACTTTTCAACACTGGCAAAACTTAAACACACGAATTGAGAGTCTGCTTGAAAGAGATCTCTCTCAAGGCAAAACTTCTTTTCATGTGGTGGGCGCCAATCCGGTTTTAACTTCGTCGCTTCTTTTGTCTCAGTCTTTATCTAAAGATTTAAGTGACTTGCCGCGCTTGGTTATAGTTTCAAGTTTAGATCAGGCGTTGCTTCTTAAAGAGCAGGTTGAGTTTTTCACACCCCATTTGAAAAGTTATATTCTACGGCACTATGACGTTTCGCCTTTTTCGGGACTAATGCCTTCACCGGAAGTTCGCAACTCAAGAATTGAATTCTTGTATTGGGCGGCAAAAGCTCAAAAAAATGACATATTTATTGTTCCGGTTGCGGCACTTTTACAACTCTCAACACCATTCAAAAACTTTCAAAGCCGTTGTCATAAATTACTAGTCGGTTCCGAAGTTCCTGAAGACCTGGCAGTTTATTTTAACTCTCTGGGTTACCAATCAACTCCGGTTGTGGAAGACGTCGGGCAGTACAGTTTGCGCGGCGGAATTGTCGACATTTATTCTCCCGCCGAAAAAGCACCGATGCGCCTTGAGCTATTCGGAGACCAGATTGAATCCATGCGCAGCTTTTCGATTGCCGACCAACGAAGTCTCGATGAAAAGCGTGAACTGCATTTAGCGCCGGTTTATGAGGTCGAACTTAACGACGACACTGTTGAACATATTATTGAAAATCTCCGCATAGAATTTACGGCTCGCGGAGTAACGCCGACTGAATCCGACGAAACTCTGCGGTCTATTTCATTTAAAAATTATTTTCTAGGGAGTGAGTTGCTGCTTCCTTATTGCTACGATCAGTTGTCGAGTGTACTTGATCATTTTAATTCAGATCTCCATTTTTACTTTCTCGATGTGGCTGAAATATCACGCGTGGCCGATGAACATTGGCAAGAGATCGAAACTGATTATCAACAGAACATTAAAAATACCTCAGTCGTTTTTTGCCCTCCACCCGCACGTATCGTTCAGAAATACGAAAATGTTTCATGGCCTCAAAATAACATCCGTTTTCAATTTTCAAATCTGAGTTTTTTAGACGAAATTCTTCCGAACGAAGCCCGTGTCGAGTATCTATCTCAACCCCTGACTGAGTTTACATTACTGGCACAAAACATGACGGCCGGCTCAGACGCCTGGCTTAAGGCCGCAGGCCCGAAAATAACGGGCTGGCTTCATTCGGGATACAAAATATTCGTCTCAACAAAAAATCCTACACAGCTTGAGCGCATTAAAAGCCTGCTGCAAAGACTTGAACTTAATTTCGACGTAGCGGCTGAAAACGAGTATCTTTGGCAAGATTGGTTTGATCAATCCGAAGTGATCACTCTTTTGCATGAACCGTCGGCGGTGACTGGCCTTCTCAACGAAGAAAAAATTATTTTTCTTCGTAGTGACGATTTTTTCGGTAATAAGCAAGCCCGTAAAACCCAAACTTCATATGACGAGTTCGCTTCAAAAGCCAAAAGCCTCGCGTTCGGCGATTTGAAACCGAACGATATGGTTGTGCACGTTAAACACGGCATTGGGTTGTATGAAGGCCTAAAAATTATGAATATCGGCGGAGTTGAATCTGAATATATTCAGGTGGCCTACAAAGATAAAGATAAACTGTATCTTCCGGTTTATCGCGTGGGTCAGCTGCAAAAATTTTCAGGCGGAGCACACACCAATGCGCTTGATAAGCTCGGCGGTCTCGGTTGGGAAAAAACAAAAATTAAAGTTAAGTCCCACTTACGCGACATCGCCGCTGAATTATTACAACTTTACGCAAAACGTAGTGAGATCGAACGGCCAGCCGTTGGATTTGACGATATCGCCAATGCCCAGTTTGAACGCGGCTTTCCGTTTGAAGAAACAATTGATCAGCTTAAAGCCATCCGCGATATCCAAAAAGATTTTTCAAGCAACAAGCCAATGGACCGCCTCGTTTGCGGCGACGTAGGCTTCGGTAAAACTGAAGTGGCCATGCGCGCGGCTTTTCAGGCCGTCAGCGCTGGAAAGCAAGTTGCAGTTCTTGCGCCAACCACAGTTTTAACTTTTCAGCATTTAGAAACTTTTAAGAAAAGATTTACAGGTTTAAATTACAATATTCGTTCACTTAATCGTTTTGTGAGTCCGGCCGACCAAAAAGTAACCTTAAAAGAGCTGAAAGAGGGCAAGGTCGATATTTTAATCGGCACTCACCGCCTGCTCAGCAAAGACGTTGTGTTTAAGGACATGGGTCTTCTCGTTATCGACGAAGAACAAAAGTTCGGTGTAACCCATAAAGAGAAAATTAAAAAGATGCGCATCGACGTTGACACCCTAACTTTGTCTGCCACTCCAATTCCGCGCACTTTGAATATGAGCTTTACCGGTCTGCGCGATCTATCCATTATCAATACGGCTCCGGTCGACCGTGTTCCGACACGTACATTTATTTCAAAATTCGATAAAGAGCTGATCCGGAAGGGTATTCAGTCCGAAATCGCCCGCGGTGGACAGGTCTATTTTATTCATAATCGCGTCCAGAGTATTTACGGTGTTGCCGACGAAATCCGTCAAATTTTGCCAGGCGCTCGCCTGCGCATCGCCCACGGTCAGATGAATGAAGAAGAGCTTGAAGGCGCCATGTTGGCTTTCTTTCACCACGAAATTGACGTTCTAGTTTGCACGGCCATTGTTGAATCAGGTATGGATGTACCCCGCGCCAACACCATGTTTATTGATCAGGCCCACATGTTTGGTCTTTCACAATTGTATCAGTTGCGTGGTCGTGTTGGTCGCAGCAAAGCGCGCGCTTTTTGTTACCTGCTTTTACCTCGTGATAAAAAAATTGAAAAAGATGCACAAGAGCGTCTTAAGATTATTCAGGATAATTCAGCACTTGGTTCTGGAATCCGCATCGCCCAGTATGATCTCGAACTAAGGGGTGCCGGTAATATTTTAGGTGATGATCAATCAGGTCACGTCAATTCGGTCGGTTACGAGCTCTATATGGATTTATTGAATGAAGCCTTGGCTGAGGCCAAGGGTGAAGATTTACCTGACCGCGATCTCGATCCTGAAATTAATCTGCGCGTGCCGGCACTTATCCCCGATGCGTATATTTCAGATATTCGTATCCGCCTCAGCTACTACAAGGCTTTATCAGATGTTTCTTCAAACGAAGAAATGGACCGCATTGAAAGCGAATTGCGCGATCAATTCGGCCCACTTCCGGAACCTGTTGTTAATTTGATGGGTCTCATGTTGATTCGTAAGCAGTGTAAAGACCTAGGCGTACGTGATATCAGCGCGGGGGCAAAAAATATTTCTCTTATTTTTACTGAGAGGACCCGTCTTAAACCCGAAACAGCCATCCAACTAGCGATGCGTGAAAATAAGAAATATTCGATCACCCCAGATCAGCGTTTGAACATACGGATGAACAGCATCACATGGTCCAATGTGTATGAAGAACTTACCTATCTTTTGACTTTGATTTGATTTTTTAGAATTCGAGCTTAAGACCGAGACCGATTTCAGAGCTAGAAGCTGTGTTAACTGAACCTTCAGACCCCAACGCTTCGGCATCCTGTGCGCTTGATGAAGGTAGATACTCAGAATAATAGAAATCGATGAACGTGTTTTCAAGACCCGAAGAACGCAGTCTATCGATTTTAGCCGTAGGATCCATTAAAGCTTCAAGCCAATCGATCTGAAAAAGTAGTCCGTAACGATAGTGAAAAGCCATTCCGGAAGAGCCAGAGCGACTTTCTATTTGGCCGTTGACCGCTTGTTCTTCAGTTACATTGTACTGATGAACGCCAACCTGTCCGTAGGGAACAATATAAGGTTCACTCAGAATTCCATCTAAGGCAGCATTCACCGAAAGCGCTATTCTTGAAACTTCTAATCGACCATCAGGATTTGTAGCCGTTCCGTTCGCGGATCCCATTGAATAATCAAAAAGACCTGCAACCGAACCTATGCTGATATTCCATTTGTAACCGAGCTCAGCACCTATCAGCTTGATCGATTCAAGTCCGATAATGTCTTCTATAAATGGAATACTGGGATTGCCGAACTGTGATTGATAATTAAATGGATAAAAATTTTCAGAATGAAGACCGAACAAAAAAGCATGCGAACCACGACGATCTCGGTAAGAAGCAGCAAAGTCTTCAGGCTGCTCAACTATGACTCGCCCGCTCGGATTACCCTCTGCTGATTTAGCTAGAGCATAAAAAGAGGCAAATAGAAAAATAATGACCACATGAAGGTGAAGCCAAAGCTG
>JANPAD010000245.1:0-5346 GCA_031429735.1 Bdellovibrio sp.
GTCATCAAGATTTTCAAATGCAAACGGATTAAAAAATTGATTCTGACTGAACAGATTTTTATCAACCGGTGATAATTCGGACTCTTCGCAAACGGCTTTCCAGTGATCTACAATTGAGCTTGCAACTTCTTCAACCGCGAGGATGGCCTCTCTCCTTGAGAGTTGAAACTGCGGCGCTGCTATAATGCATTCCCTAATTTGACTTGCATTCTTTCCATTATAAATAAACATCGCCTGCGAGGCGGTTCGGCCAGTACGGGGCTGAGGACAAATGTCATAAGCTGGGGTTAGTCTTAACATTTTTCCATCCCAAAAGGCCGCGTGGTTTCTTGCATGATCATCATTATTTCCAACTAGGATATTAATAACTAAACGCTTGTAGAGTTCATGAAGAGTTTTGGAGGCATCATAAAATTTATGTCTAATCATTTCAGCTAATATCTCATAGCTGGCATATCTGGCTTCCATTTCATCAAATTCAAAAATAGTTAAGGCCGAAACCATATTTTTACGGCACCACCCTCTACTAGAGTAGACTCGGTCAAATCTTTCGATTAAGAGTACATCTTTTTTAGAGGATTTTTCTAACATAACATTGGCTACATCAAGTCCAGCTATTTTTGCCAATTTCATCGCAATAAATTCGGCCTTAATCACACTGTACAAGTCAGTTGTAGATGAAAATTTAGCTATATACTTTTTATTCCTATCGGAATCTTCAATTAAAGCTTTCGGGCGAGCTCCTCCAACAGGGCTTCCATGAAATAATGCTTGATCGAGTACCTGATTCAGCGGGATTCCTTTTTCGACTCGCTCTGCAGATTCAATAAGCTCTTGAAGGTCAGCGTTTTGAGCAAGACGAGGCTGGTACACTGTTGGTGACAGCTGAAAATCCAAAGCACCAATCCTATCGGATCCCGATTCGAGCAAAAAAGTCAGCTCTTCCAAATGATACTGATCTATCGCAGAACCAATCACGCCATATTTCTTGTTAATTATAACTCTCCTACCCCATGCATCAGGTGAACCATCTCGAATGCAGCCAGGCATAGCCAGTTGATTTAGAAGCGGGAGCACCCCCTGTCTGATAGGAAGCTCCGGTTCATATAGAGAAATTTTATTTGAACGTTCTAAATAGCTCTGACCATAATTGAAAATCAGAGACTTGCCCTCTTGTGTAAGTTTGCCTGCGACGACTGGCTCTACCTCATCAGGCAGCCAAACCCATACATAAGCTTCTGTGTAGGATTGATCTTTAGAAGGCATCATCTACCTGCTTTTTCTTTTTGTGAATGCTCTTAGGAAGCAAGGCAAGCTTATCGTTCATGCGATCAATATCCAGTGCAAAGGTCGCATTCGAGTCTATGTTAAATAGTCGAACATCTACCAATATTGCGACTTCAAAATAAAGTCCAAGTTCGCACTTTGGATCTCCCTTTTCAATTTTCTGCAAAGTTGCACGCGAGATACCAGCCCGACCTGCCAGATCCATTTCCGTCAGTGCACGCTCTTTGCGGCCTAGCTGGATGTACTGACCAAGCAAGATCGCTGCATCTTTAGTTTGTCGAGAGTAGGCTCTTTCATTTTTGCGTTTCATACAGTGATTATCGGCTATATCCTTATAAAATCAATAGATTTTGACCATTATAATGGTCATATATAGGTATTATGACTATTATAATGGTCAATCTATATAATTGACTTAAATTGGTTTAATGACGATGGACCACGGCCTAGCACCCAATTTAGGTCCTCGTCTTAATTATTCATCCTGCTAGGATTTCTTTAGAATTCCTAGCTTCAAAAAAACTTCTAACATCGCAAATGTATTAGACGTATTTATATCTTCACAAACCAAAAACTCTGCCAGTTGATGAAGTTAAAAAGTTAGTTACAGTTACACCAGATTTGGCCAGTAGCCGTAAAAATTTGCGAAATTACGAACGTCCGCGGAGCTTAGGGTCTAACTGATCACGTAAACCATCGCTGATAAGTTGAGTGGAAAGAATCAAAAGCAATAAACACCCCCCCGGCCAAGTCATCAAATGCGGAGCTGTTTCAATATACGTCTTAGCATCGCTCAGCATCGTTCCCCACTCAGGATAAGGCGCCGGTATACCCAAACCTAAAAAACCAAGTGCAGCGGTGTTCAAAATCGCTTCGCTGCAACAAACCGCGGTTTGAACCAAGATCGGTGTTATACAATTCGGAAAAATATGGCTGCGCATAATTCTGAAATCAGAAGCACCCAATGCTTGCGCTGAAACGATATAGTCTTTGCTGGCTTCAACTTGCGCGGCACTGCGAATCAATCGAAACATCACCGGTATCGAAACCAAAGTTACGCTTAAGATTGTATTCAGAACCCCGCCGCCCAAAATCGCGACCACAAAAAGAGCCAACAATAAACTCGGCAAAGCCTGAATGGCATTCATGATTTGCACCAGAATCTGATCAATTCGTCCGCCGTAATAACCCGACGCGATCCCTAGCGAACCACCTACAACAATCGAAATACCGCCGACCAAAAGACCTATACCCAAAGACAGCTGCGCCCCGATCAGAAGACGTGTCAGCAGGTCACGACCCAGATCATCCGTACCAAGCCAAAAGCGCGATGAAGTCCCCTGCAAAGCGGCTCCTTCAAAAACTTCCTGGTAACTGTAGGGCGTCCAGATAAACGCAAGCAAAGCCAGAACGACGAAAAACGAAAAAACACACAGACCAATAACAAAGCTTCTGTTTTTAAAAAGTTTTTTCATCGTTAGGCACCTCTCATGCGTGGATTAACGAGTTTAATCAGTTCGTCTGTCACAAAGTTGATCAAGATAATAATAAGCATTGAATAGAAAAGCCCAGCTTGAACAGCAGGGTAATCACGCGCTTCAATACTTTTAATCAGCCAACGGCCTAAGCCGGGCCAAGAAAAAATAGTTTCAGTCATAATTGCGCCGGTTAAAAGCTGACCAAAAGCCAAACCTAAAGCGGTTAAAATTTGTGGTAATGCATTTTTAAAAATATGTTTAAAAATAACCTGTCGCGGCTGCAGGCCTTTTGCACGCGCTGTACGTACATAGTCTTCTTTCTGAATATCAATGAATGAAGAGCGCGTTACACGTACGATCAAAGCCAAAGAAACTGTTCCAAGTACGAAAGCCGGTAAAACCAAATGTTTCAAAGCTGAAAGAAATGCACCTTTGTCTTCTGATAACAAAGTATCAATCAAATAAAGCCCGGTACGGTAAGGAACATCATATTCAATCGCTATGCGCCCTGAGACCGGAAGAATTCCTAACGTAACCGCAAAGAAAAAGATAACCAGTAAAGCCCACCAGAAAACCGGCATCGCAAAACCGATTGTCGACAAACTGACCGCGCCGTAATCCCAGAAAGAGTTGCGCTTAACTGCCGCCAGAATTCCTAACACAATACCCGCAACAGACGACCAGAGAATCGCGACCAGTGCCAATTCAAAAGTAGCTGGCCATAAAACTTTAAACTCGCTGATGATCGGCTGTTTCGAAACGATCGATTCGCCGAATTCACCGCGAATGGCATTCGTTGTAAAAATCCAATATTGTTCAGGTACGGATTTATCAAGACCCAGGTTTTGTTTGATTTGCTGGATTGTCTCTTCAGAAGCCCCGCGTTCGCCGATCAGATGTGTGACGGGGTCGCCAGGAATCAGCCTGATGATTGAAAAACTCATCAGACTGATAAAGATAAAAGACAGTGCTAATTTTAAAACTTTACTTAAGATCGACACTTTGGAAATTCTCGTGCCCGAACGGATCAATTTTGTATCCAACAACTTTGTCAGAGATCACTTTGTTCATTTTTGCGTGAGCCACGGTGAACCATGGTTTTTGTTCAGCAAAAATGCCTTGAGCTTTTTGGTAGAAAACTGTGCGAACAGATTGATTTGAATCTTCCTTCGCCTTTTGCAAAAGAGCGTCGAAATCTTTGTTGCACCAGCGAGCCATGTTACTACCCGCTTTAATGGCAGAACAACCCAACAGAATATTCATGAAATTATCCGGATCGCCGTTGTCGCCAACCCAGCCTAATTGAATCATGCTGTGTTCGCCTTTTTTAGATTTCTCCAGGTATACGGGCCAGTCAAAAGTAACCAGTTTAATTTTCACACCGATTTTAGCCAAATCAGCCTGAACCAATTCACCTAATTTTTTACCGTTTGGTAAATAAGCGCGTGATACCGGCAAAGTCCAAAGATCTGTTTCGAAACCGTTCGGGAATCCCGCCTCAGATAATAACGCTTTTGCTTTTTCAACATCGTAAACCTGAGCAGGTGTCGCGTTGCTATAAGACCACATTGAAGGTGGAATTGGGTTTTTAGCTGCAAATCCCTGGTTTTTGTAGATCAGGTCTAAGTAAGCTTTTTGGTTCATCGCCATTGATAGGGCTTGGCGAACTTTTAAGTTATCGAAAGGTTTTTTCTGAGTATTGAAAGCGATGTAGCTGACGTTCAGACCTTCAGTTGAAACAATCTGAACACCTTTTGTCGCTTGGATTTGCGGTAAATCTTGAGGCTGCGGCTCGCTCATGACATGACATTCGCCTGATTTCATTTTTTGTAAACGAACTGTTGAATCAGCAACAATCACGTAAACCAAATTTTCAATTTTAGGCTTACCTTTAAAGTATTTATCAAACGCTGTGTAACGGATCGCTGAATCTTTTTGGTAAGATTTGAAAACGAAAGGACCCGTGCCGATCGGCATTGTTTCAAGAGTTTTAAGACCTTTACCAGATTTGATGAGAGACTCTGCATACTCTTTTGAAAGAATACTTGCAAAGTCCATTGCGAGGTTGGCTAAGAAAGGAGCTTCAGGGCGCTTCAAAGTGAATGATACTGTGTAGTCGTCAACTTTAGTCACGTCGGCAATCAAAGTATCAAGCTCCATTGCTTTGAAGTACTCGTAGTTGGCCGCTGGAATGCTCAACGGATTTTTAGAATCCATTTGAGTTTTGATCGAATAGATCACATCGTCTGCATTGAAGTTACGTGTGGGTTTAAAAATTGCGTTGGATTGAAACTGAACATCTTTACGTAGTTTAAAAGTAAAAGTTTTTTTATCTTTTGA
This sequence comes from Bdellovibrio sp., assembly GCA_031429735.1. GTDB lineage: Bacteria > Bdellovibrionota > Bdellovibrionia > Bdellovibrionales > Bdellovibrionaceae > Pseudobdellovibrio. The sequence continues at coordinate 5,106 of JANPAD010000245.1, forward strand.
TACGGTCCATGATTCAGCTAAACCCGGCACCACTTCAGTGCCGCCGTATTTAAATTCAACAAGGCGATTAAAAATGGTCTGTGCACTTGAGTTCATGCTAACGCCGTCAGTAACGATTTGCGGGTTGAATGATGAAGGCGAACCTTCCATGCAAAATATAAAATTTTGTGCTGCAAAAAGCGGACAAGAAGCCAGCATAATCAGAGAAATAAAAAGTTTTTTCATATCAATCCTTTTTTAA
>JANPAD010000246.1:0-5625 GCA_031429735.1 Bdellovibrio sp.
TCCACCACGAGAGGCGTATGCGTGGTGATGCGATGTCCGCACATGGAATGTTCCGTCGCCGGAGCCACCACCGTGCAGTCCCAGCCCATCAGCCGCGCAGCCGCCTCCAGGGCAGCAATCCCCGGCGCATCGATCCCGTCATCATTTGTCAAAAGCACACGCATCGCATCGGCATACCGGCCCGTTCACGGACGTGGCGAGGCTATTCCCCATCTCCCAGTCTTCCCGTCTCCCCATCTTCTCGGAGAAATCGACCGTCCGTCTTGCAAAAGCCCCCGATATGGTCGCACGACCCGCACGCGCATGAACCGCCCGGCGGCATCCGTGATGTTCACGGTGTCGCGGATTTCCACCGTCTTCACCCCCGGCGTCGCGTCGTCGCCGCTCACGTAGCCGGGGCCGGAGAAAGGCGCACCGAGCGTGCTCGTCGCCACCGGCGACCAAGTCCCGGCGAGATTGTCTGTGGATTCCGCTATCACCGTCACGTCATTGTGCGTCGGGTCGCGTTGGAGGAAAAGGCGCAGGCGTTCGCCCTCGGCATAGGTAAAGCGCGAGGCGGGATGCGGCGCGGCGTTGACCGTCTGCGGCAGGGTGTTGATTCCGTATTCGGCCAGCGTCACCACGCCATCGCTATCCGGGTCACCGAGGTCCGGCGCGCTGGCATCGCTGAGGTGGGTGAGCTTCCATTGCTGGAGTGGAGTGCTCAAGGAGATGCGCCAGATGACCATCGGGCTGGCGGTGCCGTAGAGCTTGCCATCGCTGCCAAAGGCGGGCGTCCCGCGCGGGTTGGCGGCAGTGGTGCCGTCGAAAGCGTAGAGCGTGGTCAGCGCGCCCGCGGGCGTCACCTTGAACACCGTCCCGGAGTCGCTCGCCCCGCCTCGCTCGGTCGTCCCGTAAAAGTTGCCGTCGCGACCAGCCACCAGCGCCGCGTAGGGAAACCGGCCATTGGTGCTGTTGAAGCTCACCAGCGTCATCAGCACGCCCGCAGGCGTCACCTTGAACACCGTCCCCGAGTCGCTCGCCCCTGGTATTGTGGCTTTCATTCTTGGCTGGATTTTTGGCCAAAACAAAAAAGATTAGTAAAACTGAATATGGGTTGGTTTCAAAAAATATTTTCTTACGGAGTAACCCAATTGGCTTTTCAATTCGCGTTCAAAAAAATTAAACGCAAAGCCCTTTTGGTCTATCTCAAAACTCTGCAGGCTGTGCGACGCAGTATCATCGTCGCTGTTTGTGTTTTTTTCGCATTACAAATTATCGTCTTTTCTTTTTTTGGAGTCGTGGTCACCGGCATTTGGCTGCTGCCCGTTTCAGAAACCAGCACTAAGCTTTTCATTCTGCTTGGATTTTTCGGCCTTCTCTTGATTGTATCGACAATCGGACTTTGCGTATTTCTTTCGGAGCGCCACTGGTTGAAACTTTCTGGCGCCGAACAACTGCTTAAAGATTCATAACTTTTCATTCATGAAACTTCTTTTTCTGCTCTAACATTTCTATAATACGTTCAACCCAACGCTGCTTTAAAAACAACAACCCCATTATTGCTTTCCTAGTTCGCCAGAGCTGATTCGATAGCTTGTTTAATCGGTTCATAGCCAATGTCCTCTAGCTTTTTGCCGTTAACGAAAAATGTTGGCGTATTCTGCACCCCTAACATTTTACCATCTGCAAAATCCTGATCAACCTTCCAGCGGTGTTTGGTTAAAAGCACATTTTCTTCAAATGACTGGGCCTCTTTTACTCCAGCATCGACTAAAAACCGAGGAATAAGTTCCGGCTTAGGGTCGTGATGACTTGCCCAGGCAGGTTGATTTTCAAACAAACTTGCCAACGCTTCCCAATACTTACCTTTTTCACGAGCTTCCTCAAGATAGGTTGCTGCTTTAAGCGAATTACCGTGAAAAGGCATATATCGAACAATAAGCTGAACTTTACCCTGATACTCACTCATGAGCTGTTTTACGATTGGGGCCATCGAACTACAGGCTTCACACTCAGGGTCTAAAAACTCGACAATCTTCACTTTGGCATCGTCGGGACCAAGCCGAGGGTTGTGTTCTTTTATAAGTTCAACCGATGGCAACGAAGGAGCTTTGACGACCTCCGAAGTCTGATAGTAACGCTTAAACAATGCAAATGCAGCGATAACAAAAACAAACGTGACCAATACAAAAACTTTATTGTTTTTCATAAGACCTCTCCGATTTCAAAATCAAAATACAAATAATACTTATCAACAAAAATGCCACGAAGGACAGAAAAGGAATCGTCACAAAACCCAACCACTCAATTTGTCTTGAGGTGCATGACACGCCCTCTGAACATGGTGTAATGCTATCCGGAATTATTTTGTAATAGAGAAGATTATGATAAAGAGAAATACCTAGCCCCACGAGGCTCAGCGCCAATCCGTAAAGCGCGCTGTCTTTCGCACCTTTCAGCAACGCCAAAATAAAAATGAGCACCAGCGGGTACATGCAAATTCTTTGATACCAACAGAGTACACAGGGCGGAAGCTTCATCACTTCGCTGAAAAACAAACTCCCTGCCGTAGCAATCAAGGAGATAAGAAAAGCGGCCTTTAAGAGTTGGGTTTGTTTTTTATTCATCATGTATATTATCTTTAAATTTTATTTTTTCTTCAAACTGTGTGTGACATCCCGTGCCTCGAACGGGTCGTCTGAATGTTCAGAAGCATTCAGAGCTATTTTTCGCTTTTTCCTATAAAACCAGATTGTACCGCAGACAATGGAAAGAATTAAAATCGGAACCCAAAATAGGCGCATACCCTGAAGCAGAGCTACAAAAATTCGGATGACCACCGGGAACATCCGAATCAAAAATAAAAATCCGGCCAAAAGAAATACAAATCTAAGTGGTTTCATTTAACTTATTTTGTGCCTAGCGGTAACAAGATATTGGCGCCACCTGCACCGCCGCTGCCAACGACAAGAGGTGAAACTCCGTTCCATTTTTCAACGATCTGCAATTGAACAAGCCCCGGGTTGTCTTGAACCGCCCGTCCTCTTACCCGGATGGCTTCCGCTTCACCTTTGGCGCGGATAATTGCCGTTTGAGCCTCAATTTCAGCTTTTGCCTGAGTGAATTTTGCCTTTGCAGCCTCTTGCTCCTGCACCATCTTAGCTTCAATCGCCGTTTCAAGTTCAGATGAGAGGGCGACATTCTGAATGACGACATCTTCGATCACAAGCAGGTCGCCGACCTTCGCTCTTGAACCTTCAAGGGTCTTGGCCTTTATTTCTTCGCGCTTTTTTACAATATGTTCGGCGCTTTGGAGGGCCGTCACCTCTTTTAAGGCCTCACTTACCCGAGGTGCAATCAAACTGTCGAACGGGTCACCGGAGTAGTCACGGAACATCTTCACAATCATACTTTCTGGAATCCGGTAAAGAATTCGGAGCTCAACACTGATTTGCTGCAAATCGGCAGAATAGCATTCGGCCTTAGAAAGCATCGTCTGCTGCCGTACCGATACGGGAACGACTGTTGTCACAAGAGGAAGCTTAAAGCCCAAACCTTCCGGAGCAAAGACCGGCGAAACTTTTCCCATCGTAACTAAAACACCGCGATGCCCGGGCGGAATTACATAGGTTCCACCGAAAAACATGACGATCAAAAGTATCACGATAAGCGCGATGCCTACGTACTTGCGATAGAGAGCAATATTTTTAAATAAGTCTTCAGATGGATCCATTGGATTCCTCATTTCTTTTGAATAATTTTAACAATTAGACTCTAAGCTTTGTTGTCTGACAAGTGCGCTTGCTAGGGCCAATACTTTAGGAAAATTCGCGCAAACAAATTTTTGGTGCCCTGAATAGAGCCGAATATCGAACCGCGACGCTAGAAGATATGCGGTTTAATTTGATTTGAGGCAAAACGCCTCAACCCCAACTTTTGCGAATATTAAGCGATCTGTGCAAAATTCAAGCATTGGTTCAATAGTAATTTAGCATATTGCACAGAGAACTGTTGTATTTTATATTATCGCCTGATGTACATGAAATTATTGATGGTTTTTATTTTGGTGGCCGTTGGTCTGATTCCAAGCTTTGGATTCACAAACACTGCTTCAGAAATTCGTATTCAGTACACACATATCCATGACCATGATGAAAGCCACGATCACGATCATGAGTCTGAAAAACACACCCATGAACTCGTCATTTCATCGGCGGTCTCAACATTTATCGAAACAAGAAGCCATTTGTTTTTTGCATTAGGCCCTTCACTTCAACCTTTCCCTGAGGCTAAGGAAGAAAAAATGATTCTCAATCATTATTTAAACACTATTTTTCGACCTCCAATTACCGCCTAGCCTGCCAGTTCGCAATTTTTAATAATTTATGAGCGAATTCCGCTCGCACTGAGGATATATGCTGAATTATCTTATTGAATTTTCGTTGAAGAAACGACTGCTTGTAGGCCTTTTGGCTTTAGGTATTTGCGTTTATGGGGGCTGGCTTTTAAAAGGCCTGCCCGTAGACGTTTTCCCAAATCTGAACCGACCCACAGTTACGGTTTTAACCGAGGCCCATGGGCTTGCTCCGGAAGAAGTTGAAACCTTAGTTACTTTGCCGGTTGAAACTATTTTAAACGGCACACCGGGAGTTCTGCGGGTTAGATCAAGCAGCGGTATTGGCATTTCAATCGTTTACGTTGAGTTTGATTGGGGTACAGAGATTTTTAAAAATCGCCAGTTGATCGCAGAAAGACTACAACTCCTTGAAAGTCGCTTGCCCGTCGGTATGCAGCCTGTCATGGGGCCTGTCACATCAATTATGGGTGAGATTCAATTTGTCGGTGTGACCAGCCCGGATAATCAGGTTTCCCAAATGGACCTACGAACACTTGCTGACTGGAATTTGCGCCCGCGCCTGATGACCATTCCAGGCATCAGCCAAGTTGTCGTGATGGGCGGAGAGGTCAAGCAATATCAAATTCTAGTTTCAAGTGAAAAACTACAAAGCAAAGCCATTTCCCTCGAAGATTTAAAACACGCCTTATCTGAAATGAGTGAAAACACAACCGGTGGATTCATTGATATCGGCGACAAAGAATTTTTAATCAGACCATTAGGCCGAGCCACCAGTGTTGAAGAAATCGAGAACTCGCTTGTTGCTTTGCACTTCGGTAAACCCGTCTATGTAAAAGATATTGCTGAGGTTCGCATCGGCGCTAAGGTCAAACGCGGCGAAGGCAGTGTTAACGGAAAACACTCGGTTGTTATGACCATTCAAAAACAGCCCAATGCCAGCACGATTGATTTAACCCATAAGATTGATAAAGAACTCCTTGAAATGCAAAAATCCTTACCAAAAGGAATTAAGCTCGAGACAGATCTTTTCAAGCAATCACACTTTATCGAATCAGCCATAGGAAATGTCGAAGAAGCTCTTCGCGACGGCATTATAATGGTTATGATTATCTTATTTTTATTTCTGATGAACTGGCGGACTACGGCTATTACGCTAGTTGCTATTCCCCTGAGTCTTTTAGTCACAGCCATCATTTTTCATATTTTTGATATCAGCATAAACACAATGACACTTGGAGGCTTGGCTATTGCCATCGGTGAACTTGTTGATGATGCCATCGTTGATG
>JANPAD010000247.1:0-2479 GCA_031429735.1 Bdellovibrio sp.
CGGCAAACAACCATTCGCTGTTGTAACTTCAGTTCGCTAAGTGTGCGGCGTCAGTCCGCAGAGGCTGACGTTGGTTTTTGGGTGTTGCGCCGTTAAAGCTCTTATTGTGTTTAAAGTGAAGATTCCATGTAGGTTTTACACCCGGAGGTTTTTTTTCCGTTAAATTTTGCCGAGCAGTGTCATAAGTGCTATAACTTGTATGGTTAATAGTCTACCCAACAGCATAAGGGGATTTAATGGCACAGTTCAAAGTAGGGGATCACGCAGTCTACCCAGGTCATGGAGTAGGACGTATAGCCTCGATCGAGTCTAAAGAAATTATGGGCGGCATTCATGAGTTCTTCTCTGTTCAGATTCTTGAAACAGGTATGAAAATTATGATTCCTGCTTCTAATATTCAAAAAATCGGTTTAAGACCTCTGATATCTAAAGAAGAAGCCACGCGCGTGGTTGAAATTCTGAAAGAAAAAGATGTTAAAATAGATACGCAAACATGGAACCGCCGTTACCGCGAGTACATGGAAAAGATCAAAACCGGTTCAGTTTTTGAAATTGCTGAGGTTTTGCGCGATTTATATGTTCTGAAGGTTGATAAAGAGCTCAGCTTCGGTGAAAAGAAGATGCTCGATACCGCTAAAAACCTGCTTTTGAAGGAACTGAACCTCGCTCCGGACGTTAAAGATCTGGTCAGTTCAGATAACGAAATAAAAGCTATTTTTGGTGTGCAGTAATCCTTAAATAACGGCCCTAATTATGGCAGTATAAAAAGCTCAAGTATTCAGACTTGGGCTTTTTTCGTTTTAAGGGATGTTACTATGTCATCAGAAGTTCGTGTCCGTTTTGCTCCGAGTCCGACCGGTTACCTTCACGTGGGCGGGGCGCGCTCTGCATTGTTCAATTACTTGTTTGCTAAAAAAAACAACGGCAAATTTATTTTGCGTATCGAAGACACTGATCAAGAGCGTTCAACCGAAGCTTCATTGAAAATGATGATTCAGGATTTGAAGTGGCTGGGTCTTAACTGGGATGAAGGCCCGAATGCAGACACTCTGGCTGACATGGGACCGTACGGCCCGTACAAACAAAGTGTGCGTCTTGATGTTTATAAAAAATGTGCGCAGCAGCTTTTAGATAGCGGCAAAGCTTACTATTGCTTCATGACCGATGAAGAGATGGATGCACAGCGCGAGAAATTAAAAGCGCAAGGGCTACATACGCATGTTCAGTCTCCATGGGAGAACACTCCTCCCGCAGAATCGCTTGCGAAAATTGCGGCCGGTGAAATGGCCGTTGTGCGTTTTAAAACGCGGGAGCTGCGCAAAGATTATATTTTACCGGATTTGATTCGCGGAGAAGTGCGCTTTCCATCTGATATGGTCGGCGATTTCGTATTGCTTCGTTCGGACGGTATGCCGGTTTATAACTTTTGCTGTGTGGTTGATGACTACATGATGAAAATTTCGCATGTGCTGCGTGCCGAAGAGCATTTACCGAATACGCTTCGCCAGATGATGATTTACGAAGGCATGGGGTGGAAGCTTCCACTCTTCGGTCATATCTCGTTAGTGTTGGATGATGAGCGCCAAAAACTTTCTAAACGTAAAGGTGCCGTGGCTTGCGATATCTTTAAAGCTGAAGGTTACCTGCCTGAAGCTATGAACAATTACTTGGCGTTGCTGGGTTGGTCGCATCCTGAACAAAAAGAAATTCTGACTCTTCAGGAAATGGCCGATAACTTTACTTTGGACCGCGTGAATTCGGCGGGTGCTATCTTTGATCGCGTTAAACTCAAATGGGTCAACGCGCAACATTTACGTGCGCTACCGAACGAAGAAATTTACAAACTGATTACCCCTTTTCTGCAACAGGCGGGGTTGACGCTTCCGCAGGATTTAGGTTGGCAAATGCGCTCGGTTGAATTGTTCAAACCGTATCTTGAAATTTTGTCGGATGCCGTGGCGTTGTATTCACCACTCGATGATTCACGTTACGAAATTCACGCTGAAAGTGACGAGGCTTTGAAGTGGCCTTCAACCAAATCGGTTTTAGAGGCTTGGCGTGAAGCCGTCATGGCTCACGATATGGAAACCTTCACCGAAGCAGATTTTTTGAAAATTCAAGATGACGTTAAAAACAAATCGGGCCAAAAAGGCAAGAACCTGTTTTTTCCGGTTCGTATTGCTTTAATTGGCAAGCCTCACGGGGCCGAACTTAAAGTTTTAGTTCCATTGATGAATCGCACTTCAATTTTGAACCGTGCAGAAAAGGCTTTAGCGCAATGTTAAGAGTTTACAATACGATGGTTCGCGAAATGCAAGATTTTAAACCTTACAAAGACGGCGAAGTCAGCATTTATGTTTGTGGGCCGACGGTTTACGACTTTTTGCACGTAGGGAACTTTCGCGGGCCGGTCGTTTTTAATTTTATTAGTAATTGGCTCGAACACGTAGGCTACATAGTAACGTTTGCCCAGAACTAC
>JANPAD010000248.1:0-6686 GCA_031429735.1 Bdellovibrio sp.
TAAAAATGATCAATCAGTTAAGTGCAGATCTTGACCGAGCTGAAACCAAATGGGTGGATCAAATCGACAAAGGGGCCCCCGCGCGGGGTGCCGATGCTTTACTTTTCTTAAATGAAAAGTTTAATGGGACCAGCTGGACGCGCAAAGAAATTGCGGAATGGGCAGGCACAACCACTGAGACCGTTATACGTACGCTAGCCTTGTTTGAAAAAGAAGGCATTATTTCGCAAAACTATAAAAACTTTACTATCCTATCTGAAGAAAAATTGAACGAAAAAGCAAATTCTTAGTCAGTTATGATCCCCGTCATACTCTAAAAGAGCGCTTCTGCTTAATCTGCATGTATGCAGTTGTGTACCTATTGCCAAGCCCCGATTTTTAACGGAGACGAATTCTGCTGTCAGAGCTGCGAATTGCTTTCGACGTGGATCACAAAAGGTCAGCTTCCGCTCGCCAACAAGAGGCCTATTTCAGAAGAGTGGCGCAAATTTAATTACAAAGATGTCGAAGATCAGTTCAATTACTCAAAATGTCCCATTTATAAAAAATTTCGTTTCTACGTCGAAGGATTGCAATGTTCTTCGTGCGTTCATCTATTGGAGGATTTTCCGCGTTACTTTCCGAATGTTGTAAATTCTAAATTGAACTTCGGCCAAAGAATTCTTGAAGTGCAAACTAATCTTGATGTACATCTGGGTGAACTCTGTGGTGCGATCGCTTTACTCGGCTATAAACCGACGCCGTTAAATGAAGAAACAAGTGACGAGCAAGCTCGACGTGACGAACAACGAAATGAGCTTAAACGGATCGGTGTTGCAGGTGCTGTGGCTGGTAATGCAATGCTATTTGCCGTGCCATTATACGCCGGTTTAAGTGGAAACTTAGCCGTCGTATTTAAATGGATTCTCTTCACTACATTTTTACCGGTTTTGTTCTATTCCGCGATGCCATTTTATAAAAAAGCTTGGGGCAGTTTGCTGGCGAGGCGAATTAACGTCGACATGATGATTACCGTGGCTCTTTGGGCGGGCTTTGTCTTTTCGACATATAGTTTATTGAAGGGTTCAGATGACCTCTACTTTGATTCGACTGCTAGCTTTATTTTTTTGATTCTTTTAACAAGGTATTTTCTGCGTCAACATCAGGATAAGTTATTGCGTAAAAATATTTTTGAAGACCTTTTTCTCAATGAAGCCTACGAAGTTGCTAACCAGCCTTCGACTTTTGCCGGATTTAAAAGTATTCAACCTGGTCAAACCATTATTTTGAAAAGAAACCAGCTGTTACCATGTGATTCTGAGCTGCTATCTGAACAATCCGCATTTGATTTGGCGTTTTTGACCGGAGAGGCATTTCCGCAAATTCGACATAGGGGTGATAAAATACTGGCGGGTAGTCGGTTGCTAAGTCAGGCCGCTGAAATCAGCTGTTTAACTTCTTCATTAAAGAGTCATTTGGCGCAGGCCCTTGGTTCATTAGATATAAGAAAAACTGAAAATAAAATTCAATCGATGAGTGATTTAATAGCCCATCGCCTCACACTTGCTGTTTTTTCAATTGCAATTATTTTTTTCGCATTGACCTACGACAGTTTAGGTTTCGAAGCCTTTAAACGTTGCTTGGCACTCATTACCATTGCATGTCCATGTGCTGTGGCGTTTGGAACGCCGCTGGCTTTTAGTATTGGTCTCAAGAAGGCGGCAGGGCGTGGCTTCTTTGTCAGATCCGAAGATGTCTTTGAAAAACTATCGCAAGTTAAGAAAGTTGTATTCGATAAAACGGGGACATTAACATCGTCCCAATTGAAAATGATTAAATCGTTGCCGGAGGAAATTGACGAATTAAATAGATCTATCATTTTAGGTCTTGAAAAGTCTTCTCTCCATCCGCTAGCCCTTGGATTGCAAGAAGCATGGAGTCAAACACCGATAGCTGATGTGAAAAATGTATCTGAAAAAATAGGCGAAGGTGTTGCTGCTCAATTCAATGAAAGTACGTATCAATTGAAAAAATCCATTGAAGATCCTGGCCACGGCGCTGTGCAAGTGGACTACACCGTAGATGGAAAACGTACAGCCTATCTTTTTTTTGAAGAGAAGCTGCGACCTGAAGCAGCTGATGTTGTAAATGAATTTTACAAGATTGGTTTTGATATCCTGATGCTAACAGGTGATAAGCGACCTCGCGCAATTGCAGTTTCAAAAAAACTCGCAATAAGACCAAATCATGTTTTTTCTGATCAATCTGCTGAATCTAAAAAAGTCATAATTGAAAAGCAGAACCCTTGCCTTTTTGTAGGCGACGGATTAAATGACTTAAAAGCCCTCCGTGCGGCGTATGTCAGCTTTGCAATAAAAGGTAGTTTTGAATCGACTTTTCAAGTCAGCGATATTTATGCCCCCAAAAAAGATTTAAGAGCTCTACTCGAAATCATTTCGCTCTCAAACAAAATACAAAATACAGTTAAGGCCAATCTTCTATTTGCCGTTTTTTATAATACCGTCGGAGGACTTCTGGCGTTAGGCGGGTATATTAATCCTTTGGCCGCGGCCGTGCTGATGCCGATCAGTTCGTTTTTAATCACCGCGCATACGGTTTGGAGATTGAGATGAGCACAATTCTGTTTATGGTGGCAATTTCCCTGATTTTATCGGTGACCTTTGTTTTTTGTTATCTCTGGGCTTTATCGAGCGGGCAGTTTAACGATTTAGAGACGCCGGCACTTCGCATACTAAAAGACGATTTTAAAATTAGAAAAAATGAAGGGACCACGAATGAACAATAGAAATCAAAATAACTTTTACGATGATGATATCGTCCGAAAGTTTTCGATCGCCACGATGGTATGGGCCGGAGTCGCCTTTACAGTCGGGTTATTAGCTGCTCTGCAGCTGGCCTACTGGAAATTTAACGGAGGACTTGAATGGATTACTTTTGGTAGGCTTCGTCCGCTTCACACGAATGCAGCCATATTTGCCTTTGCCGGTAATGCTATTTTTGCAGGAATGTATTATTCGACTCAACGGTTGCTTAGAACGCGACTTTTTTCAGATGCGCTGAGCCGTCTGCACTTTTGGGGCTGGCAGATCATTATTCTACTTGCCGCGGTTACGTTGCCTTTGGGGTTTACCCAAGGTAAAGAGTACGCCGAACTCGAATGGCCCATCGATATCCTGATCACGCTTGTGTGGGTCATTTTTGCCGTTAATTTTTTCGGTACACTTTACAAGCGTCGAGAAAAACACATGTACGTAGCTATATGGTTTTATATCGCCACTATTATTACGGTGGCTGTTTTGCATATCGTGAACTCCATTGCTATTCCGTTCAGCTTTATGAAAAGTTATACGGTTTGGGCCGGCATGCAAGATGCTTTGGTGCAGTGGTGGTATGGTCATAATGCGGTTGCATTTTTTCTAACGACTCCGTTTTTGGGGTTGATGTATTATTTTATTCCGAAAGTCGTCAAAGCGCCGATTTTTTCATACCGCTTGTCGATTATCCATTTTTGGGCTTTGGTTTTCATCTATATTTGGGCCGGGCCTCATCATCTTCTTTACACCTCGCTGCCGGACTGGCTGCAAACCCTTGGGATGGTGTTTTCAGTCATGTTGTGGGCCCCGAGCTGGGGTGGAATGATCAATGGTCTTATGACCTTCAAAGGCCGCTGGAGTCAGGTACGAAGCGAACCGATCTGGAAATTCTTTATTGCAGCTTTGACGTTTTACGGAATGGCGACATTTGAAGGTCCACTTTTGTCGATTAAGTCGGTCAGTGCGTTAGGTCACTACACTGATTGGATTATCGGTCACGTCCACGGGGGCGCGCTGGGTTGGAACGGCTTCCTGATTTTCGGTATGCTGTACTACATCGTGCCGAAACTTTGGAATACCGAATTGTATTCTAAAAAACTAGCCGAGCAGCATTTTTGGCTGGGCCTTGTGGGTATTCTTCTTTACTACGTATCGATGGTTGTCGCCGGCGTAACCCAGGGCTTGATGTGGAAGGCGATTGATGGAAACGGTATGCTCGTTTACCCTGAATTCATTGAAACAGTTGTACGAATCATCCCACTCTATTGGGTGCGTGCGCTGGGCGGAGTTTTGTATATTATCGGATTTTCGTTGATGGTGTACAACATCGTCAAGACGATCAAGTCGAAACGTGCACCTTTAACAGACACGGCTATCTCAAATCTGGTTAACGAAAACGTCAAAGACAACAAGCCACGCTTGCTTGAAGGCTATGCGACTGTTTTTTCAGTGCTGGCTTTACTTGCGATTTTAGTCGGGTCGGTTATTGAAATTTATCCGACGTTAAACGTGCATCAGTATGTGAATCCCGAGGTCACCACTCATCCTTTTTCGGCGCTCGAACAAGAAGGACGGGATCTTTACGTTCGCGAAGGCTGTTACCTTTGCCATTCGCAACAGATTCGTCCGTTAGTCGATGAAAAGCTTCGTTACGGAGACCCTTCAACCATCGAGGAATCGATTTACGATCATCCCTACCAATGGGGATCGAAACGAACCGGGCCTGATCTAGCACGTGTCGGAAAAAAATATCCGGATTTGTGGCACTACAAACACATGTTAGATCCGCGCGAAATTCAACCGAAGTCGATTATGCCTTCATATTATTGGCTTGTTGAAAAAAATATTGATTACTCACAGATTAAAAAGAAACTGAATGTTCTTAAAAACCTGGGTGTGCCGTACACCGATCGCGAGGTGGCTTATGCCGATACCGATGCCGAGACCCAAGCTCAAGAAATCTCCGCAGGCTTGAAACAACAGGGTGTAACTGAAAAAACTGAAGGTAAAGAAGTTGTCGCGATGATCGCTTATCTGCAGGCGCTCGGTCAGAAAGGGAAAAAATAATGTTTAAAGAAGTATTCCATAATTTTTCGGACAGCCATCTTATTGTGATCGGCTTTTTATTATTCATTCTAACTTTTGTCGGAACCTTGATCTGGACTCTGTTTGTGCAAAGGAAGTCCTTTTACGATCAGATGAGCCTTATTCCATTCCAAAACGGAGAATCAGATGGACGAAAATAATACTGAAGCAAAGCACTTTTATGATGGTATTGAAGAGCAAAATAACCCGATGCCCGACTGGTGGGTGTGGCTGTTCATTTTCTGCATCATCTTTGCATTTATTTACTGGCTCCATTATTTCTCGGGCTCAGGTCTGAGTTTAAAACAGGAATACATCGCAGCTATGGCGGAATACCGCCAAAATATAGAAAAAAATGCAGGTTCGGTGGTCGAAACCGAAGAAAGCCTGGCGGCCCTCATCAAGAATGAAGCCCTTCTGCACGAAGGCGGCGAAATATTCGCTGCAAAGTGCGCGATCTGTCATGGTGATCATCTTGAAGGAAAAATTGGCCCTAACTTAACCGATCGATTTTGGTCGGCGGGTGACGGTAGCCGTATGGCCGTCATGCATACAATTGCGAAAGGCTCTGCGGTCAAGGGTATGCCGGCGTGGGAAACTCAATTGAAGCCCAATGAAATTAAGTCGGTCACCGCATATGTTTATTCAAAAATAGGTTCTAATCCTGCAAACCCGAAAGCTGCTGAAGGGGTCGAGGTTAAATAAACATGTCGAGTTTCGCCGGACCCGCTGAAGTGAAAGGAAAGTATCAAACAATCCGCGACTGGCTTCAGCCGTTCTTAATTGTCATTTTTCTAGCCACTCCGTGGCTTAAGATCGGTCAGCAGCCGGTGCTTCTCTTTGATTTTATCAATCGTCATTTTGTCGTCTTTGGTGTCAGTTTCTTCTCGCACGATGCACCGTTGTTATTTTTTTTAGTTATTCTTCTGATTTTGGCAATTTTTACCGTGACGGCGGTTTTTGGTCGCCAGTGGTGTGGGTGGAGTTGCCCGCAGACCGTATTTCTTCACGCGGTTTTCAATAAAGTTGAAAAATGGATTATGGGGACTTATTCGAAACGAACTCTATTTTACAGAGGGGTAGGCGGAAGCTCGAAGAATGTTAAAGTTGTTTTCTTATACGCCGTCTTTCTGATCATTTGTTGGCTTATGGCGCATTCATTTGTGGCCTATTTTGTGGGTCCCGAGGTTGTAACACATTATTTGAGCGACGGGCCGTCCAGACATTTACAGGCCTTTACCGTACTTATGTTAATGACGGCCACGCTTTTTTTTAACTTCACTTTTTTTCGGGAGAAACTTTGCCGTTCGGTTTGCCCATACGGACGTTTTCAAAATACGCTGATTGACACCAACACCGTTGTTGTCTTTTACAATGCCTTGCGGGGTGAACCGCGTGAAAAAAATCGGCGTGCATCGGGCGAGCCCGACCGCGGTGATTGTGTCGATTGCAACCGTTGCGTCAGCGTTTGTCCGGTAAAAATTGACATACGCCAGGGCTTTCAACAGGAATGTATCTCGTGTGCTAAGTGCATCGATGCCTGTAACGAAGTGATGAAAAAAACCAATCGGCAGCCGTTTTTAATCCGTTACGCAACAGGCGACGGACAGAAGATAACCCTCAAAAGATTTAGACTGGTTCTTTATGCAGGTTTAATGCTGATTTTCACGGTCGCGTTAATTTTGAGTCTAAAAAATAGAAAAGAGATAGACTATTGAAATATCCGATAAAAACAGCAACCAAAAAATGTAAACGTAGAAAAAAAATTAAAAAAATTTAAATATAAGT
>JANPAD010000249.1:0-8577 GCA_031429735.1 Bdellovibrio sp.
CCCCACTTGCAAAGCCGAGTTTATGTTTAGGAAAGTTGTCCTTGCTGCGGCAGATTTACAAGCCGCTCCGGTTGTCACAAAAACGGACCAGTTGGCGGTGGAGGTTTGGCCCACCTTCAAATGCCTGATGAAGGGGCAAATGAAGACATATAAATTGCATCGTCAGTATTTAAAATTGACCGATGAGGTGCAAAAAAAAGAAATTCGCAACATCGATCAGAATATCAAAAGTTTAACCCTCGAGTTTCGCGATTTAGCAGTGCAAAAAGGCAAATAGTTTAATTTTTTACCGCAAAGTGTAAGAACTGGTTTTTTGACTCAAAGGTGCCACACTCTTGAATGCGTTTTCACATTTATCGAGGAGAAAATCATGGGTCCATTTGAGATGATCGAAAGTCATGGCGAGCACGAAGAAGTTATTTTTTGTCATGATAAAAATGTGGGTTTGAAAGCCATCATTGCAATTCATAATACATCTTTAGGGCCGGCGCTGGGCGGTACACGTATGTGGAACTACGCGACTGAAGCCGAAGCTTTAAAAGATGTTCTTCGTCTGTCTAAAGGCATGACTTATAAAGCCGCAGCAGCGGGTCTTAACTTGGGCGGCGGTAAAGCTGTTATTATCGGTGATCCGCGCAAACAAAAATCGGAAGGTCTGTTTCGTGCTTTCGGTCAGTATGTTAATTCATTAAACGGTAAGTACATTACGGCAGAAGATGTCGGCACTAATGAGGGCGACATGGAACACATTTACATGGAAACTCAGTGGGTCACTGGTATCCCGAAAGATTTCGGCGGTTCGGGCGATCCATCTCCGTACACGGCGCATGGTGTATTGATGGGAATTAAAGCAGCCGCTAGCGAAAAATTCGGTACTGATTCTTTAAAAGGAATGCGGGTTGCGGTTCAAGGTCTGGGAAATGTCGGCTCGAATTTAGTGAAGTATCTTTTTGAAGAAGGTGCAAAAATCATCGTGGCGGATATCGATCAAGCCCGGGTTAAGTTCCATCATGACGCTTACAACGCGACCGTTGTAACTCCGGATCAAATTCTCGAAGTGGATTGTGAAATTCAGGCTCCTTGCGCTTTAGGTGCGGTGGTAAATGACAAGACCATTTCAAAATTTAAATGTAAAGTGATTGCGGGCGGCGCGAACAATCAGTTGGCTGAACAGCACCATGGAGATCAGCTTCGTGAGCTGGGCATTTTGTATGCTCCGGACTACGTTGTGAATGCCGGCGGTTTGATGAATGTTTTCGTTGAGCTGGAAGGGTATTCAGCGGACCGTGCATTCGATAAAACCAGAAAAGTTTACGACAATGTTAAAAAAGTAATCGAGATCGCAAAACGTGACAACATCGGTACGCATCTAGCTGCTGACCGCTTGGCTGAAGAACGTATAAAAACAATCGGCATGTTAAAGCAAAAGCATCCGGGAAAATCAAGTCGCGCATTTACAACCTTAAAAGAAGTTTATAACCGTTAATTTAGAACCGAGAGGACAAAAAGAAATGAATTACACAAAAGTTTTAGAACAATATTGGAAACCGGTCGCTGGTCTTTTTATTGCCGTCGTCATTTTCGGTGGAGTAACCGCTTTGGTCTATAACCGCTCAAAAGCCAAAGAAGAAAAAGTTCAAGAGAGCTATTACGTCATCGAAAAGAAACTTCTTGAGTTGAAGCAACGTGCTTCGGCTCCGGCTGACGCCGCTAAAAAAGTTGAACCGGTTGACTATTCAGAAGTTAAAAAAGATCTTGAAGCCTTTGCAAACGAAAATGTCGGCACAATTGCAGCACAAATGGCGGCTCTTCACTTAGCTGAACTGCAAGTGACTGATAAAAACTCGGCGGCAGCTTTGACCTTACTTCAAAAAGTGGAAACGAAAGACAAAGGCTTAGTTAATACGTTAGTTGAACAACAGATCGCTCAACTTTTAGCAGGTCAGGATAAATGTCAGGAAGCTATCGCTGTCTTACAAAAAATTATCGACCGCAAAGAGGCAGCTTTTGTTCATAACGACGCCAAATTACAACAAGCATTATGCCATGTTAAGCTGGGTAATACGAAACAAGCTGAAGAAATCCTGACGAATCTTTCAAGTCAGTCATCGCAAGCCGAATATGGCAATTCGCCGGCAACAAAGGAAGCTGAAAAGTTTTTGCGACTTCTTCAATTTAAGAAAACCAGCGGAACTTAATGATCAGCCTTGTTTTTAAAATCAGATTTTTGAACACCTTGTTGTTTTTGACGGCAGCGCTGCTACTAAGTGGCTGTTCAACGTTTGAAAGGCAAGGGCAGACCTACAACGTTCACGCGTTTTGGGTGCAAGACACTTTAAAGCAACCAAACCATAAGTTCAGAAAAATTAATCGGATGACCCCGGTTCTTCATAAAAATTCGGTGGTCGCCGGTAATGCTCTGGATGGTCTTGTGGCCTATGATATGCGTTCACGAACTGAACTGTGGCGTCTGGCAATCCCGCAAGGGATTGAATCGAGCGGTGCGGTTGTTCGCGATACTTTGTTTGTCGGTTCGAATAACGGCCGGGTCTATTCGGTCGATATGTCGAAAGGTTCCATTAATTGGGAATTCGATACAAAATCTGAGGTGGTGGCCGAACCGCTATTAGATGAAGGTGTGTTGTATTTTATTTCGGGCACCCAATCCGTCTATGCGGTTGATGCATCAACCGGAAAGCAAAACTGGATTTACTCTCGACAAGACACTTCGGGTGGCATGACTGTTCGAGGAGGCTCAAAACCAGCTCTTTCGAATGGTGTCCTTTATAACGGTTTTAGTGATGGTAGCCTTGTCGCGTTGAATGCAAAAACGGGGACTGAACAATGGGAAATCACGCTGAACCGAAACACTCGTTTTAAGGACATCGATTCAAGCCCGGTTATTGATGAAGACATACTTTTGATCAACAGTTACGACGATAAGCTCTACTGCATTTCAAAAGATAAAGGTGAAATTATGTGGTCCGCCCCGTTCGGTGGGCCGACGACTCCTTTAATTGATGGCGATCGTATTTTTTCAGGCTCATCGCGTGGCGAACTGGTTTCTTTAAACAAGAAAGACGGCGCACTTCTCTGGAAACGTGATACGTCCCGCGGAATTTTCATTGAACCATCACTTTTCAATAGTCTAGTTCTAACCGGCGAATCTCAAGGTAAACTTTTAATGTTGAACAAAATAGATGGCAGCATCACGGGTTCATTTGAGCCCGGTCGCGGCGTTTTTTCTAAACCTTCAATTCAACAAAACAAGATCTATTTCATTTCTGGCGAGGGTAATTTGTACGGCATTGAAGCCCGCTATCAGGACAAATCTGAAATAGATTATTTAAAATAGGATCTATATGAAATCTGTATCTTCATTATTGAAAATTGTATTAGTTTTTATCTTTTTTTCTTCATGCAGCAATCAACCCTGTAAAATTGAAGATAGATCGGATGTGCGAATGACCGGCAGTGAAAAAACTTCGTCGCAACAAAAAGATTTAAGCAAACGTGTTTTTATCTACAAACCGGACGGCAGCTTACAATGCGGCCAAGGTACAAAATTGAAACTTGAAGATATGAAGAAAGAATTAGGCTCCATCCAGGTGTTTTCATCAGAAAACAAAAATGATGGGATGATGCGTATTCAGGTTTGCGGAGCGCCTACTGGTATGTGCAATGTTTTCGAGATCGATCAAAAAGATCAAGAAGCCGCGCTCAAGCTCGGTTTCAAAAAATGGATGAAATAGGGCGGGTTTTTCTCACTTGGGCGACAAGCAAGAAAAAACCTGCGGCCTATTTTTTTAAATTACATCGATCAATTGTTGCGTTCTTGCGATAGCGGTACGGAAGCTTTCAGTTTTGAAAGAATCGTACGGTTTGTTAAAAGCCAGTTCGCGGCGATTTCAGGAAGCTTCGTCATGTCGATTTTTGCCTGGTCACCTAGGAGTGCAATTTCGGTTTCCATAGCTTGAATCGCTTTTAATTTTTCGGCGTAGGCCCAACTAACTGAGTCGCCCTTTCCATTGAAAATTTCAGCGGCTGCTAATCGTGCAGCTTCTGGAAAGTTGTAATCCGGTAATTGAACAGTATTTTTAGTGCCATCAAGAAACGTTAACTCTGCTGCAACTGTGGCTTCCGCTTTACTGAATACGTAAATGTTAAAGTAGGCAGACAGAAGCGTCGGCATTGAAGCTGTTAAACCTGATTCTCCCCAAACATTTTGATTTTGCGGATCGGCCGGGTCGTATCCGCTAAGGGCTCTGATTTGGTTGACCGTCAGTTTACTACGGATTTGACGAGCTAAAACTTTAACCTGGTCCAAAACGAACTCGCGGTCTTCAGCTGAGATGGTGGTCGACGCAGCCGATGCATCGTTCATTAAAGTTTGGAATTCCTGTTCGATTGCAGCACTTAGGCTTGGCGCAACCGGTTCAAGCAATTTCGGCAATCCGCCTAGGCGAGTAAATTCAGCTTTCAGATAGTTTTGCTCTTCTTCCCAAATTATTCCACCCTGTGTGCTTAGCACCGGCATATGCGGCCCGCGAACGGCAATAAGGCTTGGTGACTTGAGGGTTCTGGTCAGCATTTCAAACGGTTTTGAAAAATACTGCCCCATACGATTTAAGTTGAAGCTGACTTCTCTTACAGAAGAGGGGTTGTCGACTGAGCGATTCAATGGGAAATATCTATTGTAGATGATGTGGGCAATTTCGTTAATTTGCTCGCGGTAACGACCGGACGCAAAGGAAACGACGGACCTGCCAGAATCAAATCTTTGGCAGTCTGCAAATTCTTCGGTGTCTTCATCTGTGCAGTAAACCGGTCGGGTTGCCGGAAGTGGCTGACCTCGATACAAGTGATTTGCGGCCATAGCGTCGTACGGAAGCGCGGTCTGCTGAGTGAGAATTGTTTCAGCTAAAAGACTTTTATCTTCTGTTTGAAAGTAGTCCATAACAGAACTTGAAATAATAAAATTCGCGGGAACTGATTGATTTCGTACATAATTCAGCACAATTGATTTGCGGTCTTTGTAATCGAAATTGGCAGCAAGACTACCGGCAAAATTATGGCGAAAACCCAGAGTGTGGCCGCATTCGTGCGCGACCGTTACAAATAAATAGCGTAGTGCCATTTTTTGAGTTTGTTGCGCAAATAAAACGTTGTCGGGTTCAGTCGGCTCTTTAACGTCAGATGTCGCTGATGGCGCGAAACCTTTAAGTCCCAGGTTGAAGAGCACCACGCGCGAATCTTTAACCGGTGGCTTTCCTGAGGGAATAAAAATATTAGCGCTCAATATTTCTCCGGTTCGAGGGTCAGTGTGCATGTCGGCGTAGGCGGTTCCAAGATTATCCCAGTCAACCCACTGGACAATATTGAGGTTGAATTGGGGCGCACGAATTGACGCGTCTTCAAGCTGAATGACTTCAATTTTTCCTGCACCTAAAACTCTGTTCCAGTAAAGAAGACCGTTTCGAATTGACTCGCGCATTTCGACCGGTGTGTTGGCTGAAATCGCGAACTGAATTTTTTTGGAAGGGTTCCACCTGTTGGCATAAGTGACTTCTTCGCCGCTTTGAACTGTGGGAGTTGAGTTCTTAAAGTAGCCGACTTTTTTGTCATCATTTGAAACGTACGGGACATAAAGCGGGTCGGGCTGATAGGGCTTCAGTAGGTACCTGAATTCAACCGGAAAAACGACGTTTTCGTCGCGTAGTTGAGCTTTTTGACGGATGAACATAGACTCGTTTTCAAATTTGACTTCGTCAAGATAGCTTAACTGAATCTGCGCAACCCATTGGCCGGCTGGGGTCTGGATATCGTCTAGCGAAACAGTTTTCGTCCCAACAAATTGCTGCTTCATTCCGCCGTTAAAATCAATTTCAAAATGTTCTGAATTTTCAGATATTATTTCAAATTCAGCGAGGGGTAAATCGTCACGATTTTGGCCGACTTGTTGAGTTCGAGTCGCGTTCAGCATAAATATTTTATTTTCGCGTTTGATGAAGCTGACAATTAAACTTTCTTGCGCATTAAATTGCGGTGCCGGCAGCAATAAAACACGGCTCGTTAATAACAAAAATTCTTTATTTAAAGCCGATTTTTTAATAACGACATGAGCCACATCGGTTGATGCATTCGGTGCAGCCGATACCGAGGCGGTTTTGCTGAATGAGTTTGAAATAGCCGGTGCGGCTTGAGCTTCAGGCGCAGGATCAATGCCCGTGCGTGAAACGGCCAGCTCTTCCGGTGGATTATGAGACGCTTTGTTTTGTTTACCGCAGCTTGATAGTACAAACGCTATCATCAGTAATAAACCTATTTGATTTCGCATCTGTTTCTCCTTAATCGTTACTCAACTGTCGTTAAGTTCAACACCCAGCTCTTCCATGATTGCGACGACTGTCTCAAACAAGGAAAAGCTCAGGTTATACAATTAAGGGATCAAATAGAGTGCCATAGCCAGAAGGATTTAAAACAATTTCTGGTAAAGGTAAGTAAATTCAAGAGCTAAAAACTCAGCCCAATCTTTTGCGTTGGTCGCACGGCCGTGACCGCCGTCGATGTTTTCATTGTAAAGAACCGGGTGACCCATATCGAGAAGACGAGCCACCATTTGTCTTGCGTGACCCGGGTGAACGCGGTCGTCTTTTGTACTCGTGAGGTAAAACGGTTCAGGATACGTCACATCTTTTTTAATATTATGGACAGGCGAATAGCTGGCTAAATAATCATGCATCGCCGGTTCATCAGGGTTTCCGTATTCGGCCATCCAACTGGCACCTGAGAGCCAGCGGTGGTATTCGAGCATATTCGTCAACGGAACTTCGCTGATGACGGCCGCAAACAATTCAGGTCTTTGTGTGAGCGCGACCGATGTCAGAAGACCGCCATTTGATCCGCCTTTAATTCCGAGATGTTTGGCGTCGGTCACTTTGCGGTTTATCAGATCTTCAGCGACCGCATAAAAATCTTCATAAATTTTGTGGCGCTTTTCAAGCAGAACACTTTTATGCCAGTCGGGTCCGAATTCGCCACCGCCACGGATGTTGGCAACCACGTAGACGCCGCCTTTTTCAAGCCACCCTTTGCCTATAACCATTAAGTACGAGGGCAAGATTGCATTTTCAAAACCGCCGTAGGCGTAGAGCAATGTCGGGTTTTGCCCGTTGAGTTTGATGTTTTTATTGGAAATCATAAAGTAAGGAATTTTCGTTCCATCTTTACTTTTAGTGAAGTGCTGTTGAATTTGAAATTGAGACGAATCAAAAAAAGCGGGTGATTGTATGACTTTTTTTGTTTTTTTCTGCGATTGATTTGTATCGCTATAATAGTAAGTCGTCGGAGTTAGAAAGTCGGTATATCCGAAATAGACATGGGCTGATGTATCGTCAACTGAAGTGATGTACTGGTTTCCGTTTGAATCAGCCAGTTGGACGTCATTTTTTTTCCATTGTCTATTATGATACGAAACTTCAATGAGTCTACTTTTGACGTCTTTCAAAATTTCAAGGTAAATGTGGTCGCGGCTAACTGAAAGTGAAGAATAAAATTCAGTTTTACTTTGTTGGAAAATAATCTGATGCGAGTGATTTTCATCTGTGATCTCATTTTCAGGGATAGAAATGAGACTCCCTTCAGGTATAGAGCCTGCGGTTTTGCGGTAGAAAACTAAAAAATGACCTTTAAACATATCGACAATATAGGCCGAGTTAGGAATGGCCGCTTTTTTGATAGAAAAATTGTCTCCATTCATAAGGTAAGTTTCTGACTCGTAGAATCCTTCGTTGCGGCTGACGAGAGTGTAGCGTTTTTGATTTGAAACAAATGAATATCCCGAAGCTGAAACGAAAGTTTTTGGAACTTCTGCAATGAGCTTTGCGTTCTCCAGCCGTTCGCCTCGTTTTAAAACTTTGAGTAGGGAAGGGTAGCCGGAAGTGGTGAGGGTTGAAGGGTTTGTTGCGTCCCCGACTATTAAAGTATTTTCGTCAAACCAAGAGCCATAGCTTTTTGATTCTGGAATGAGAAATCCGTTTTCAACGAAGCTCATTTTTTTCAAGTTAAATTCACGCGATGTGGCTGCATCTTTGCCACCATCAGAAAGTTTAATTAAGCAAAGTTCATCGCCGGGCTGGAGGCAATTCATACCCTTGTAAACCCAGTTTTTATTTTCGGTTTTTGCGAGTAGATCAATATCAAGAACAGTCGTCCATTTGGGATGTCCGGTATTGAACGATTCAACCGATGTTTTTCGAAGAAGACCTTTAACGTTGACGTCGTCCTGCCAGAAGTTAAAGATTTCTTCATTTTTGACCATAATACCGGGTAATTTGTCTTTCGATGATACGATTTTATAGGCTTCATCGTAGGCCGGTTGATAGCGCGGATCGGTTTTAAGGCGCTGATCTGATAATTGATTTTGAGCGCGTGAAAAATCGAGCGCTTTTGAACCGTTAACTTCAGTTAAATAGGTATATTTCTGCATAGGATCGTTTTTCAAATCGTCAGATTTTTTCATAATTGTGCACGCCGAAAGAAATAATAGTACTAAAATCGCTTTTGATAAGGGTTTTG
>JANPAD010000250.1:0-4868 GCA_031429735.1 Bdellovibrio sp.
GACAAAAAATTAAAAGCCGTTTTCAGTACTTCTCGTAAACCCAGCGGCAGTTGCCGAGGGCGATCACGAAAGATCCAGCGTTTGTTTGAACGGTAACCCGCCTTCAGCGGAGTTAATTGAAGATCATTAAACAGAAGTTCAACCGATTCATTGCCTAACAGAGCGTTGGCCGCGGCTTCGGCCAAGATCGGTTTATGCTCAGTCTGCAGTAAGCCACCCAGGCGCGCGCTTTTTTCATACAATTCAACCCGCACACCGATCCGGTTTAAGGCCCAGGCCATAGTTAAACCTGAAAAGCCAGCTCCGATAATGGCCACAGAACGTGAATTTGACGGCGAGGTTGTAGGTTGACTCATAACGATTGCGAAAAAACCTGTGTGGTCGGTTTAAGTCTTTTCAGACGCTCATCAAAAAACAAACAAGCATTGCGCAGAAAAGGTTTACCTTTTTCTGAAATACTCAGGTGGTTTTGACTTAAAAGTAACAGCTCATCATCAAACATTTCTTTTAAGAAAACCTGAACATCTGTCGTTTGCTGCACTGTCAGTTCGACTTGGCCCAGTGTCATAAATTCAAGAATCTGACGACGACGTTTTTGATCTTCATCGGTCAATTGATGACCGCGATGAGTCGCCAATTGCCCGGCTTCTATTTTTTGCTGATACGTCGCCAAAACTTTTTCATTTTGGTGAAAACTGTAAAGTGATTCACTGATGCTGCTGACACCTAGGCCCAGCAAAACATTTGTTTTTTGGTCGGTATACCCCATGAAGTTACGATGTAATTTTTTTTCAGCCAAGGCCTGGCTCAGAGAATCCGTCGGCAAGGCAAAGTGATCCATACCCACTTCAACATAACCCGCTTCTAAAAGCATACGACGTGAAATTTCATACAATTCGCGCTTAGCTTCGCCGGTCGGAAGGTCTTCATCTTTAAAAAGGCGCTGGGCCGGTTTAATCCATGGAACCATTGCAAAGCTATACAAGGCAATGCGATCAGGCTTTAAAAGAATGGTTTGTTCAATACTTTTACTGATTGAGTCCGGCGTTTGTTGCGCCAAACCATAGATCAAATCAAAATTCACAGAGGTAAAGCCTATTTCACGCGCTTGATCTGAAATGGTTTTGGTAATTTCAAAAGGCTGAATACGATTCACAAGTCGCTGCACTTCAGGTGTAAAATCCTGAACTCCCAGGCTAATACGGTTAAATCCCATTTTGCGCAAAGCCTCAAGGTGTTCATGCTTGGTGCGGCGTGGGTCGACTTCGATTGAGCCTTCAAAGTTAGGGGCTAGCTTAACTGATTTTAAAATCGGTTCTAATAAGCGAATCAGATTTTCACCGGATAAGAAAGTCGGCGTTCCGCCGCCCAAGTGCAAATGCTGCAACGGACGCGACTTAAAACCTTCGATACGGCTTAAATAGAAATTCCACTCTTTCAATACGATATCGACGTAAGGTTGTTCACGTCCGTGATCTTTCGTGATGATGGTGTTGCAACCGCAAAAAGTGCAAAGAGTTTCACAGTACGGAATATGAATATACAACGACCAAGCCGCGTCAGCTTCAGACAAACTCAATTGAATATGCTTCAACCAGTCTTCGCTTGTGGGCGGAGTTTCCCAGTAAGGCACGGTCGGGTACGAGGTGTAGCGCGGGGCCGGCACATCGTATTTAGCAAACAACGAACTCATTTGACCTGCTCGCGCACGATTTTAACGAAGTTACGCACGTTTTCTTCGGGAGTTTTCGGCAAAACACCATGACCTAGACCGCATACCCAGCCTTTACGTTGTTCGGGAGAAAGTTCTGCGAACGGTTTCAAGTATTCAGTTAAAACTTTTTTAAAGTCATTCGGCGCCATATGCAAAAGCGATTGATCAAAGTTACCTTGCACGAAATTAAACGGATTGTTTTGTATACGTTCAATTAAATTAAAACGATGATCGTATCCGCAACCTAAAATTTTCATTTGTGCAAATTTTTCGGTTTTAAAATGATCGGCCGTTGTGTGTTTTGAATAATAACCGAGCTTGTTTGGGTAGATTTCAGCTAATTTTGCAACTTCAGGCAAAATCATCTGCTGGTAGAGCGCTGGTGACAACTCGCCGGCAGCCGTATCAAAAATCATGACCACATCGGCGCCACCATCCAGTTGCAGTTTGATATTAGCTGTAATGAACGGACGCATAATATCCAAAAATTTGGGCCATAATTCCGGAATGTAACGTTTGCTCGTGGTTAAAGAACCCGCGTGCGATCCTTCGACTGCGTAAACGAATAAAGTCCAGAATCCGCCGACAAAGCCGATCAGACCTTTATCTTGCGACAGGCGCTGACGAGTCAGCTGCATGGCTTTTTTCTGAAATTCCATTTCAGGGATGGCTTCTTGCCATGGCTTTAACCGCGAAATATTTTCGGGTGTCAGTTGAAAACCTAAACGAGGGCCTTGCTCGGTGTATTCAAGGCCTTGCCCTAAAGCTTTAAACGGAAACAATAGATCACTGAATAAAATAGCGGCGTCAAAATCGAAATCTTGAATAGGGCCCATGGCCACTTCGGCCGCCAATTCCGGAACGAGGCACAAATCCATAAAAGAATTTTTTGCACGCAAGGCTTGGTAGTGAGCATGGTAACGGCCTGCTTGGCGCATCATCCAGACCGGGGGAGTTTGAACGGCTTCGCCCGCAACTGTTTTAAGATAAAGATTTTTCACGTGGGGCCTCCTGAAGGGTTCCATTGGTATCCGACTCCACGAACGGAGCGAATCAGTTTTTCTTCTTGGTCTGAAATCACCTGACGTAAGCGGGCAAGGGCGTTATCAATTGTGCGTGGGCTTAAGTCTTTTTCTAAGCCCCACACTTTATTGATAATTTCATCACGGCTTAAGGCGCGCGGCGACTGTTCGATTAAGTATTTAAGAATCATCATGTCTTTGACCGGCGGATATTCAATATTGCCTGACTTCTGATGTACGGCATAACTTTGCAGGTCAATTGAACACGATTCCAGTTCAAGTTTTTGATCGGCCACGTGGGCGTCTAAAACGTGTTTAACCCGCATCAAAAGTTCTTTCAGGTGAAAGGGCTTTGGAATAAACTCTTCGGCACCCAGTTCGTAGCCGGTTAAACGACTTTCGGGGTCGCTCTGGGCAGTGAGAAAAATAAAATGTGGAGCCGCCAAAGGATTTTTGGCGCCTTTGGCTTTTAACTGTCGGGCCACGGTAAAACCGTCGCCGTCGGGCAAACCTAAGTCTAAAATAACAAGGTCATAAACGTTCTGTTCAATTTGTTTTAAAGCCGCGGTTTGTGTCGTCACCCACTCCACGCTGTAATCTGCCAGCAGACGCTCTTTCAGAACGGTGCCAAGTGTTGTATCATCTTCAACAACTAAAATACTTTTTTTCATCAAGCCTCACCGGTTGGCAACTGAAGACTTAATTGAAAACCACGACTAACCTGATGAAAATTCATTTGGCCCCGCATGCGCTGAACCAAATCATGCGTCAGAAAAAGTCCTAATCCGTTACCGTTCATATGTCGTGAACGCATCAACTGTTGCCCCAAGGACTTGAAATCTCCGCTAAAGCCACGCCCGTCATCTATGATCGTAATCTGCCATGACTTTCCATTGAGTTCAGGGCGAATATCAACTTTTTGAGCCTGACCATGCAGCCAGGCGTTCTGAAATATATTGCGAAAAACACTTTTCAAAGCCAAGTCGTCGGCCAAGACCGTCGCATCTTGATGAAGTTTGATCTCAAGCTCAGGCCATTCACCACGTAAGGCTCCGATGACACTGCTGATCTTGATTTTTTCATAGCTGAGTTTTTGGGAGTCGATACGTGCAAGCCAAAGCGAATTTTCAAGCTGTAAATCCAAACGGCTGGTCTCTTCAAGTAATTTTTGAAATTCGGCTGAAGGATTTTTTTCAGCCAATATTTCTGTACGCAGACGCAAGCGGGTTAAAGAGGTTTTAAGATCATGACTGTAATTTGAGAAAAAGTTACGCAGTTGTTCGTTGCGACGGCGTTCGCGGTAAGTCAAAACCACCAGCATCAGGCCACCGAAGAAAACCGCTGACACTAAAACTGCCCCCTCCCAAAGAAGCATGCGACGGACACTCGTGTACTTAGCCGAATCGACGATTTCCGACATAACGTCTAACTGATGCAATAAAAAAATCCACCACCAGAAAACCATCGAGAAAGTAAATAAAAACCAAACCAGCGAAAGTCCGACTTTAATTCGCGCTGACTTGAGACCTTTATCACTCATGCGGCAAGCCTTCCAACGACTGTTTCAAAACACCCGCCGCTTGAGTTAAAATTTCTTCGCTGTGGGCCAATGAAAGAAAACCAACCTCGTATGCGTTCGGGGCCAGGTAAACTCCCTTTTCAAGAGCTTTTAAAAAAACCTGATTGAATACCGCTTTTTGGTTGGCCGGAATATCTTCGACACGACGAAGTGGCGCACCGGTTTTTAAATGAAACCAAAATAGACTGCCGTAACGGACAAACTGCATACCGTACGGGCTTAAAGCCGGTGCCATCAGTTTTTCAAAAAACTGACCACGTTCTTCCAACACTTTCCAACCATTGTTTTTTTGCATTTTTTGAAGAGTGCGAAGGCCGGCGCGCATGCCTACCGGATTAGCGCTCAGTGTCCCTGCTTGATAAACCGGTCCGTTGGGTGCGACGAGATCCATCAAATCTTTGCGGCCACCGTAGCATCCAACCGGAAACCCGCCCCCGATCACTTTTCCGTAAGTGACTAAGTCAGGTTGGATACCTAAAATTTCAGCCATTCCACCCAGGGCTACACGAAAGCCCGAGATAACTTCATCGAAAATAACCAATACCGATTTTTC
>JANPAD010000251.1:0-1862 GCA_031429735.1 Bdellovibrio sp.
GCTTTGTGGTCTTCTTCGCTTGTTTCAATAATCCAGACTTGGGCGATTTCGAGTTCTTCTTTAAGGGTTTCTTTGTTCCAGTTGAATTGCGGGCGCTCTTCAGCTTGCAGGAATTGCAGTCGGTTTTCTAATATCTTTTGGATTTGAGGTTCGTCGGCGGCCGAGGCTCTGCGAACTCGATTATTCATTTGGCGATTTTGTCCGGTCAGAGCTGGGTGAAGTCACTTCACTGTCCATTTGACCGTCTTTGTTGACGACCGCTTTCTGGGGTTCGTTTTCGCCCGTCAGGCCGGGTGTGGCCGCAGCCGTCGGAGTTATTTCTCCGGATTTAATTTTGAATTGATATTTTCGTTTAAGCAATTCGACCCAGGTTTTAAAACGCGCTTGATCCTGCTTTTTGGATTCTTTGATGTCGATGATGGCGGTGGCTTTCGAGATCGCGGCAATCTCTTTATCGACTTCTGCTGACGTGAAATTCGAGAGGTGTTTTTTTTGCGTTTCGGTGGCTTTCAAGATTTCGTAATTGAGATCGAACAAGCTTGATTCTTTTTCACTTAACCGCGACAAAACAAAGTCGTCGCTTTCACTTGCTGAATAAGGGCTCAAATTTTTCTTCTTGAAGATTTCACTCAAAACGGCTTGGTAAACCTGCTGATCCCGCATTGTCCAAGACTGCCCTGAAATTGAAAAAAGAATTTTATTAAATTCAAATTTAGATTCTGCGCGTTGAGCCCGCGATAAAGGGCCGGGCACCAAAAGAAAAAGAATAATAAAAAAATGAACCATCCCCCGTAAATTCAATCAGCTCTCGACTAGAAATTCACGCGCGCGGTAATGCCCGCATTGTAATACTGAAGTTTTTCGACAGCCGTGTTGTTTGTGAAGTTGCCGTTAACAATCGTACCGCCGCTATCTCCGGCGCTGTTCGCGACGTTGAACATATAACGAACGTCTACGCCTAAGGCGAAGGCTTCGCTGACTTCATATTCAAGACCCGCAGTTAAACCGGCATCAGTTGCGTTGGTGGTGCCTGCATCGGCTGTTTGTCCACTGCTCGTGGCGTTGTACGGATTTTTTAGGGTTAGTTGACGTTGCGTGTACGAAACCAAGAGACCCAGGTTCGGCACGATCGGTCCGTCAAGAAGACGGTATTTGGCCGCCAAATTTGCTGAATACTGGTTGATGTCGTATTCGTCACGGCGGTTAAGGATCGTAAAATTCGGAGTGTCCATTTTGTACTGACCATAACCGGCGCCCAATTCAAGCATCAAAGCATTGCTGATGATGTAACCGAACGAAAGGTTAACGGCTCCACCGCTTTGGATGTTATTGGCTTCAGGATAGGCTCCGAAACCGAAAGATCCACCGATGTAGAAATTATTGTTTGAGTAGGTTGAGCGTTCGACACGCGTGACGGTTTGCTGAACTTCAGCGGCTTGCACTTCAGCGGCAATGCTTTTGTCTTCATCAAGCGTAAGTTCTTGCGCTGGGGCCGCAGCGACTGATGGCACCGTTTCGGTCGTGGTAGCGGCCGTCGGAACCGGCGTCGTCATTGTATTAATGACGTAACGTTTTTTAGCCTCGGCCGCTGGCTGTTGAGCCGGCGTAGCCGGACTTGCAGCTGTCGAAGTATTTGACGCTGTGACCGCATTTGCGTGCGCAACGAAGGCTGAAATGGCGAATAAAGCAATTAAACGTTTCATGAGCTCTCCTCTAACCTGAATTTTTATGTCAAGTTTACATGCCACATTGAAATGCAATAATCAAACCCAAACCCCTGTTATAAATATGGAAAGGGCCTATTTTTGATCTGAAAATAGCCATATGAAGAAAATTCTTGTCTATTGAGTTCACAGGTCGCT
>JANPAD010000252.1:0-1585 GCA_031429735.1 Bdellovibrio sp.
ATTTGCAAAAAGATTATAAAAAAGTAATGCTCAGGGCTAATAAAATGACGGCCGACTTTTTTCGTGAAACGTTAAGAAGAACCTCGCTAGACCAACCCATTCAAATTTATATTCAAAAACGCAAACTCAACGCTGAAACTCTTGAAGAGTTTCAAATAGTCTACGCTCCGAACGAGTGGGACAGTCTTGCTTCACATCTGGAGCGTCAGCAAGTGTCGTCTGCAGTTGGCGAAGAAGCTAAGCTCATTCGTCCGCGCAAAGAAGG
The DNA here is from genome assembly GCA_031429735.1 of Bdellovibrio sp. Classification (GTDB taxonomy): domain Bacteria; phylum Bdellovibrionota; class Bdellovibrionia; order Bdellovibrionales; family Bdellovibrionaceae; genus Pseudobdellovibrio. Next base: position 266 of record JANPAD010000252.1, read on the forward strand.
CGGCGGCCACTATGATTTATTTCGTGATCGATTGATGTTTCCAATTTTGTCAGCGTCCCAAGAAGTTTTAGCTTTTGGTGGACGTATAATTGATCAAGGTGAGCCTAAATATTTAAACAGTCCTGAAACTTTAGTCTTTAATAAAAGTAAAGTTTTGTACGGGCTTGCACAAACAGCAAAGTATATCAGGTCAGAAGACTGCGCCATTATAGTTGAAGGCTATATGGATTTAGTTTCATTGTATCAAGCCGGTTTAAAAAATGTAGCGGCCCCAATGGGTACCGCATTAACCGTAGAGCAGTGTAAACTCATCAAACGTATGACCACCAATGTGGTGGTTTTATTTGATAGTGATGAGGCAGGCCAACGCGCAGCTGAGCGCAGCCTACCGCTGCTTTTGGCCGCTGGCTTATACCCCAAAGGTTTAATTTTAACCGAAGCTAAAGACCCCGATGAGTATGTGAATCAATTTGGTTTAGCTGCGCTTAATAAAAAGATAGAGGCTTCACCTGAACTTTTTAATTTGGTTTTACAAATGTGGATGAGCGACTACCGAGGCGAAGCTTCGCAAAAAGTTAAAATTATTGACTTAGTCAGGCCTGTTTTTGCCTCAATACCGGACCGACGTTTGAAAAGTTTGTATGCTCAAGAGTTAAGCCAACGCATGAATGTAAGTTTAGACTGGGTGCGCACTTCGATCACATCAACCAATCAAGACAGAGATCAGCGGCCGAATGCGCCCCAAATAAATGCTAGTTCTGAAGCGGTGGTGGCTGTAACTCAGCCTCTCGAGGCTAAAAAGCCAGTTATTTCGCTTACAGGAGCAGGTCAGGCAGAAATATTATTGCTGCAACTTGCAGTCAAGAGTCGTGCCAATTTTGAAGTGGTTATGTCACAGCAAATCTTAAGCCAAATCGCCAACTTAGGTGTTAAAACTGTCTTTGAAAAAGCTGAGCAAGTTTATAGACAAGACCCAAATAAATTTGATAGGTTAACCAGTCTGTTAATCGAAGAGGTAGACACTCCTGAATTATTATTTTCAAACTCAACCGATATGGATGAAGAAAAAGAAAATAAAATGCTGGAAGACTGCATAAGACGTATTCAACAGACGTTTTTAAAAGCGCAAGCAAAACGCATGTCTGCTGGCATTAATAAAAACGATACTGAAAAATTAAAAGAGATCGAAGATATTTATCGCAATCGAATTTCTTTAAATAAAACAGTGAAGAGTTAGTTCAAGTATTAAATATATTATTTGGTAGCCGTGTGGCTGCTAACTTTAAGTGGGGTTCAATGGCCGACAAAAATTCAAAAGAC
>JANPAD010000253.1:0-2548 GCA_031429735.1 Bdellovibrio sp.
CCTGCGGCTAGGGTGACTTCATCGTTTACTTTGACGATGCCGTTGATGACTTGCAGCCAATACGAGCGCGTCTCATCTACATTAAAAATACGCTCACCCGCCTGCGGTGATTTCAGCGCGTACAGGTCAACGTCTTGGTTCATACTGACAGAGCCGTCACGGCCGGTGTTCGAAGCGACGAGGACGATTTGATTATCTTGCAGTGTTTTTGAGAAATCTTTTTGTTCATAACTTGGTGGATAACCGGCTTTGTCCGGCATAATCCAGATTTGCAAAAGTCTTGTCTTTTCATTTGGATCTTTAAGATGATTGAATTCAGAATGTTTCACGCCGGTGCCGGCGCTCATGCGCTGCACTTCGCCGGGTTTCATGACCGCGGCGTTTCCCATGCTGTCTTTGTGTTCGAGAGCTCCCTCGACAATATAGGTGATAATTTCCATGTTCTGATGGCCGTGCGGAGGAAAACCTGCGCCGCCGACAATACGATCTTCATTGATAACCCGTAATACCGAAAAACCCATATGGGCCGGATCATAGTAATCGCCGAATGAAAAAGTATGGTTGGCTTCAAGCCAACCATGATTTGCACGCCCACGTTCCGTTGATTTTCTAATTTTAATCATAATTATTTAAAAATTTTACGCCTTAATTACACTTCTCAACATCCACGCCGTTTTTTCATGAAACTCTAAACGACGAGTCACCAAATCCAGCGTAGGTTGGTCTTTAACAGTTTCAGCCAAATCGCAAACCATTCTGAGGGTTTGAATAACCGACTCATGTCCCTGCACTAGTTCTTCAACCATCTTTGGCGCTTTCGGTATTCCTTTAGAATCTTTGATCGTTGAGCGTTTCAAAAATTCAGCGTACGTGCCTGGTGCGTAATGGCCTAATGCGCGAATTCGCTCTGCAATTTCGTCTAAAGCAGTCCACATATCCGTGTACTGTTCCATGAACATGAGATGCAATGAACGAAACATTGGTCCTTCAACATTCCAGTGAAAATTATGAGTTTTTAAGTACAGTGAGTAACTGTCGGCTAATAAGTCACCTAACCCGTTTGCGACGTCTTTTCTTTCTTTTTCTGATAAACCGATATTTACTTTTAAATTTTTCATAAAAACCTCTTTTTCTAAATCATGTTCTACTGCAAATGTTAGACTACTTTTGATATGAAATCACGCGCCGATAGAGCTTAGCAATACCCCGATTGGGTAAATGGCGTACCTTTCCACAGCAAGGTGTACTTAAAACGAACGTATTGAATTTACTCTAATTTTTGGATTTCGGTTCGATATTCCTGCACGGTTTTTTTAAAATACTGCCTTTGTTCTAAGCTGAGGCTGGCCCAAACTTTTTGGGACACTTCAAGCGCTCTTTTTAGCGCAGATTTTTCGGCCGTCTTTTGTTCGGCTGTTTTAATTGAATCGTCGTTCGCATAGGTTTTTAGAGTCAGATCCAATAGCTCGGCTTTTTTATCGAAGCTGGATTCAAATTTCTGAAAAAAATTCTGACGCTGAGTCAGTTGAAACTTAACAAAAATAATATTTTGATCGATAAATTCCGAATATATTTTCTTTTGCTCGTCTGTCACAAGATCAAAAAGTGTCTTCATGTTCTCTTCAAATTTTTCGAGAGATTTCTTTTTGTATTTATCCGATTCTGCTAAATTTTCTTCGAACAATGTCCAGCGCTTTGTTGTTTTCTTTTTAAGATAGGCCAGTTCTTCGCGGCTCATGTTCAGGACGACTTCTGAAATGGTCGGCTTGATGGCCTCGATTGCTTTGAGTTGGGTTTTTTTAAGTTGCTCAGCAAATTTTTCAAGTTGTTCGATCGTAAGATCTTTTTGGTCGGTAGCGGCCAGCACGGTATCGAGATGTTGAAGAACTTCGGTTTTGATAAAAGCTTTGTTTGTCTTCAGATCGCCGGTAATGACAGCCTTAACCTGATCGTATCTTTCAGATGTGAAATCGAAATTGTCATCGAGGTAGTTGGCCGCGAATCGCGGCGCCCAGTCATAGGCCACATTTATTTTTGAACAGGCGCACATCAAAATGAGACACATTAGGCCGAATGCGATTTTCATTGTTTTAACGTAACACACTTGGCCCCGTCTTTAAACCGAACTAGACTGCAGATGAAGCTTAAAATGAGCCCAAAACCGAACCTAAATGGGACATCTCATTTAGCGCTAAGCGCCTAAAGGGCTTATGCTTTTTTTAAAACAGCCGATAAGTCCAGTGTCGGGGTTGAAATGAAACTTAAAACAAATCAGGTCTTAATTTACCTAGGTTTAATCTTTTTGGTTTTTGCCAACCTTTTTATTTTTCAAAACTGCGCGCCCAACAAAAGTGGAATGGAAAATCTTTCCAGCACAACCGGCCTTGTTGCGACGGCTTCGGCCAAGATTGACGGTCAGTGTTCTTCTTCCGTTAACTCCTGCCAATCTGGTTCATTTTATAATGTGGCCGACTCAGCTACTCAAAGTCTTTGGAAATGTAACGGAGCCGGCGGCGGCTTGACCATCTTATGTTCATCTTCTTTTTCA
>JANPAD010000254.1:0-3822 GCA_031429735.1 Bdellovibrio sp.
GCCCAAGAGGCCGCTGTTAAATCAGCCTTGCAGTTTTGGATTCCTTTCACAGCGTCGACTATAACCATAATAGCTGCTTTTTTGCCGATGCTCGTCACCACTGGAGTCATGGGTCAGTTTATTAAATGGATACCCATTACAGTAACCGCCGCTTTACTGTTTAGTTTGTTTGAAGCTTTGATATTATTGCCTGCGCGGCTGCAGTTCGTTGAGGTTCAAAAAGTGAGTCTTACTCAGAAGAAAAGTTTACTGGACCGATTAGAAGATTTTTTTGAAAAAATTATTTCACGGTCAGTTCAAAATAAATGGAAAACATTTTTGCTGTTAGTTGCTTTAATTCTTTCTGGATTTATCTCAACAGCAGCTTTTAATCGATTTGAACTTTTTCCTGCTGATGGAGTTGAGTTTTACGTCGCTCGCTTTGAAACGAGTATTCAAAGTTCAATATATAAGACAGATTCAGCAGCTCGGGAGCTTTCAGATTTAATACAAAAAAAACTTGATCCGAGTAATTTTGAATCATTTATTACCAGAACGGGCATTCAACAAGTCGATGTATCTGACCCTCAAATGAAGGTCGGAGAAAATGTCGGATTTGTTTTAATTACGGTCAAACCCGGACAGGCTCAGTATCTTGACGTAAATCAGGTATTGACAGAATTAAGAGCCCTTCCAAAGCCTGCTGCAATTGAAAAGTTAACTTTTGAAAGCGTGGCCGGCGGGCCGCCGGTCGGCAAACCTGTAACTATTCGAATTAGATCTTTAAATGAAAAGCAAATCAGAGATTTTTCCGAAATTGTTCTACAAGAGCTTAAAAACAAAAAGGGGGTGTTTAATGTCGAATCAGACGCGCAGACACCAAGTGAAGAGATTGCAATTCGTGTAAATGAAAAAATTGCGGCCCAGGCAGGATTAACGACGGAAGATGTAGGCTTTAGTATGCGGTCCGCCTTACAAGGTTTTATTGCAGGTGTGCTCAATAAGAATTCTGAAGAGGTTGAAGTCATTGTTAAACTTGATGAGAATAAAATTAATCTCGCCAATGATATTACAAAATTTGATATTATAAACAACAAGGGTCAGCTCATCCCTATAAATCGGCTGGCGTCGTTTGAAAAATCTGCAGCTCCACAATACAAAAAAAATTATAACTTCAAAAGGGCACTGACTATTACGGCTGAAGTAAATCAGAGTGACATTACAACTCAAGTAGCAAATTCGCAAATTCAGACATTCATAAAACAAAAAATAGAACAATACCCTGATTTAAATATTACATTTGGCGGCGAAGAAGAAAGCACAAAAGAATCTCTCACCTCTTTGGCGTTTGCTTTATTGATAGCAATAATTGCCATATTTGCAACGCTCGTGTTTACATTTCAAAGTTTATCGAAACCTTTTTTAATTTTATCTTCGATACCGCTCGGATTGATCGGGGTTTGTTACATATTTATTATTGATCAAAGACCCTTAAGCTTTATCGCCTTCATTGGTGTGGTTGGCTTATCTGGCGTTGTGATTAATTCAGCAATTATATTAGTCGATTATATCGAAGAGCTTAGAAAAAATCTTCAGCATGAAATGTCACTCGATAAAATTTTAGTCAAAGCCTGCAAAGAACGTTTAAGACCCGTATTGGCCACAGGGCTAACAACGGTGGTCGGCCTCTTGCCAGCGGCCTTTGGGCTCGGTGGCTACGATTCGTTGTTGGTGCCAATAACCCTGGCGCTTTCTTGGGGTATGATCGTCGGCACGTTACTTTCACTCATTTGGATACCGGCCACATATCTTATTTTAGAAGATATTAAGCTTAAGGCTGGTCAAATTTTCGGCAGGGCTGCTAAGTGAAAATTGACTGCTTCTAGATTTACGCTGAGGTGTTTGAAATGTCTGCTGGTGACTGGAAAGAGCTTTATAAAGCAGTGGCCGAAGGAGGCTTTGCCCTTGTGCAGCTGCATACAAAAAATGGAGTGAACCTCAACTACCAGCATCCTGAAATTTTAGTGACTGTATTGGTCACTGCTATTAGATGCGGTCACAGTGAAATGGCCCTTTATCTAATCGAAAACGGAGCCGACCCTAAATTAGAGTCCTACTTCGATCAACTAACTCCATTAGAAGCAGCTTTAAAATACAAAAACAAAGCTGTCTTGGATAAGTTAAATGAAATGGGCGTGCGACCTTCGCTCTTTAAAAAACTATTCATTCGGTTGAAGACTCATCTAGCTCCTGAGCATTGAAAGAACTCCTCATTTTTATTGATTTGAGGCTGTCAAACTTTTATTCAGCATCTCATTTGATGTCACTTGTTATGCCTTAAAATTGAAGCCATGTTTTTCGTGTGCAATTTATCTTTTTTAATCTGAAATAGTTTGAACCGGTGATATTCTGTAATCACGAGGGGAAACAAAACATGAAAACATTCATCACACTACTGGCATCTTTAACTATAATTTCTCATGCACATGCCGATGACGAGGATCTGATCGTTGTTACTGGCGCAAGGGAAGCCGCCCCGGTCAGACACGAAATAACTGATGATATGCCACTTATGAGCACGAATTTTTACTACGACTTAGGAGGAACTGGCGAAGGATTTGCTGGTGGCAACACAGCACAGAACTACTCAATTCCAACCACTGATGCACTTAAGCAGGCCAGTACTGTAACGAAGGCACAAGCCGCAGCTATCTTCGCCTACATTGCTCAAAACGCACCCGGGTTTGGACTCGAAGTGGGGCTGCGAAGCGCGCGCTCAATGGGTTGTAAATTACCTCAATTCAATTGGTCTTGTAGCGGCTAAAGTCTTTGTTACTGGTGATTTGTTTGCAACTGACAGAAATGGCAAGCAGGTTGAGTGGGCGTTCCACGTTGCTGTGGTGCTAAATGTGAATGAAAATGGTATAATTGTCCCCTATGCTTTTGATCCGGCGCTTATGAATTCTGCGCTACCCGTCGGCTATTGGATGGCACAAATGAATGATACAAGCGGCAATAAATCAATTTATTACACTTCACCAGATCAGTATTTGCCTCCTAGCTTTGTGGATCATAGGAGTCACCAAATTGTCGGAGAAAGTTACAGAGATAACCAGACATTCTTTGAATACAACAATACGTTATCACGACTTTCGCAAATTCAGAATTTCCAAGACGCAAGAGCTGCAAGAACTCAAGGACCGCCTCAAGATTAGTATAAACTGACCCCTCAGCCTGTTGAATTCGGCAGAAACTTCAAACTTAAATTGTGATGCAAAACAACTAAGGCTAAGTGCAAACTTAGCCTTTCTTTTTTCTTTGTTGTGTTCCAAGTCCTTCTTATCAATCGACTGGTCCTGTACCTTAAGACAGCGCATGTATGATTCAAACTGAAGATCGGATCAAATCCCACTTTCTTAAGCTCTCCTTGACCTCCAAGCGAACTTTTTCTACCTAAATAAGTGTGATGAACAGACCCCGGGAAAAAATGCTTAATGGATTGAATATAATGACGATTCTCATCTGTCTTAATAATACAATCAGCACTCACGTTGCTTCTAATTCGGCTAAACAAGCGATGCCGCGCAGGAGTTCTTTGATCTATTCTTTTCCCGTATCGTTTTAATGACTTAGCTACCAGTAAGCCTTTCGCCGACATCTGCGCGACTTTATATCCTAAAATCCATCTTGTTTTGTTGTTCAGCTTCTTGATTGGCTTTCGCCTTTGCGGCTGCCGCCTGTTGTTGAACTTGAGCTGCCTGTTTTCGGCTTGGGCATTTGCATCGGCGGCTCTATTAGAGCACCGGCACTGTCTTGTTCAATTTTGGCTTTGGCAGCGTCCTG
>JANPAD010000255.1:0-2679 GCA_031429735.1 Bdellovibrio sp.
TATCGCTTGGCGGAATCTGAGTTTTTTACCTGTGCACTTCTTTCAAAAAAATCGACGATGTCTGAAGTATTAAAAAGCCATGTTTTAGCAATTCCCCAAAAATGGCTGCTGTCGTAAGTGATGACTTTTTGAGGTTGGAAGAATTCTTTCAAATTCAATTGAAGAGAGGTGGGTATGGTTGTATCGTTCAGGGCAATCGACATGCCGATGTTTTTTCCTTTAAAATGATTGCCTAGCTGCTGGGGTTCTAAAGTGAAAGCTTTCTGAATGACTTCAAGTAAATAAGCATCTGTTTTGTATCCTAACTTTTCGTAACGGGCTTTGCGTAATTCAACCATCGCTATTTGATCTGATTCCATGATGACATTCATAAGCGGTACACCGGTAACAATAAAAAAGGCCGCTTGAATACGCGCTTCGGTTTGTACTGCAATACTTGCGTGGAGGCCGCCGACACTCGTCCCGAGTATGCCGACAAACCCTGGTGGGGCGGTTTTAAGCACTTCACCAATTGCTAATTGTGATCGTGAATAAAATTTCTGATGCAGATCAGGTTGGATCGTTTCGAATTCCTGATTGCTCCAACTATTCAAAATGAAAACATCAAAACCGGCCTCACACAGATTAACAGCGTAACGACGGTCAATATAATTTGTTCCACCGGTCGGTGGAATAATCAAAACGCTTTTTCCGGTTGGTTTTGTTTCTCCATAGTAGGCCATATCGATTGTAATTTCCGGATTTGCGTTGAGACTTTTTGGGTGAGCCTCACAACTGCGTTTGTCCGGAGAGCTCGCGCATCCTAAAGAAATTAATACAATAATGGCAATCAGCGAAGAAAATTTCGATTTCATGTCATCAGCATAGACACGAAAAATAAAAAACGCAATCTGAACCGCTCGAATTTCATATTATTTAGCTTCCCTATGCTGACGTTCAAGGTAGCGTGAAAGAGCGACTAACGGTAAGCCGGCTAAAATATACAGCAGGGCCGTTATCACGGCAAAACCCACGTAGTCATAGTACGTCGAAGACAACAGTGAATAGGTTTTTGTTAACTCCACCAAAGTGATAACCGAAACCAATGAGGAGTCTTTAATCAGCGCAATAAAATCGGTTGTCATTGGCGGTAGACAAAACTTAAAGGCTTGCGGAACTTGAATGTGCCAGAAACTTTGCCAGCGAGTCAAACCGAGCATACGGGCGGCTTCAAGTTGATTTTTGTGCACACTCTGTAAACCGCTGCGGTAAATTTCACTTTCTTGAACCGAATAGTTGATTCCGAGCCCGATCACCGCAGCCCAAAAGGCTGAAATTTCAATACCTATACTTGGTAGGGCATAAAAAATAAAAAATAGTTGCAGCAGCAACGGGGTGCCGCGGATAAACTCAACAAGAAACGTCGCAGAAAACTGGAAAAAACGATTTCCGAACAGTCGCAGCGATACCAAGACGAGGCCGAAAAATACCGCCAGCAGCATGGCTGTAAAGCTGATTTTCAAAGTTTGAAAAAACGCTTTCAGCAACAAGGGCAGTGATTTTTTATAGATGTCGAGGCTCTCGCTGAACGTCCGTTTGATGTTGAGGCTTTCTTTATATTTTTCAAAACCAACGGGTTTGGCGCGAGTCGGCGACATGTCATTGAACAATGCCGCCGTATTTGAATTCCAGAGCGCCCATTTTTCATAAATCTGTTTCAGCTCGCCACTGGTTTTCAATTCGTTGAGAGCTTTATTGACCTCGCGTAAAAGCTCAGGATTTTTTTTTGAAATGGCAATTCCATAAGTCATCGACCCCACCGGTGTCGATAGAATCTGAAAGCGAGGGTTTATTTCCGAATAGTATTTGGCGATCGGGGCATCGAACAACAATGCGTCTGAACGTGAAAGAGTCAGATCCTGGTGAGCCAGGGCTTCAGACTCATAGGTTAAAACCTGAACTCCTTCTTGGGATCTTAGAATCTTTTCAGATAGTGCGCCCGTGAGAGTTCCGACTTTGAAGCCTGAAAGATCAGATAAATTATTAAAACGGGTGTCACCCTGGCGAACGATGATTTGAAGGTAGGTCGCATAGTAAGGGTCTGAAAAGTTGACGGCCTTTTGGCGTTCTTCGGTAATTTCAAGACCGTTAATGGCGATGTCATAAAGATTGTTATCGAGACCTAAAATCAGACCATCCCAGGCATTCTGAACAAATACCGGTTCACGGTTAAGCTTCTGAGCAAGCAATTGGACAATGTCATATTCAAAGCCGGTCATTTGTTGAATATTTTGCGACTCATAAAAAACAAACGGAGCACCGCTTTCAGTATCAGCCGACCAACGTAAGGTCTTTGCATGACCTTCCGGACTCCAGGCGAAGACGCAAAGCAAACTAAATAAAAAGATGCAAATATTTTTGTTCTTCAAGGTCCAGATCCTTTAGTTTGTGAGGCGCATCTGCGAGAGACTCCAATAAACGCATTTGTCCTTGGTTCATAAAACCGATGTAATCGCTAATCTTGCGAACGGCGGTTGTTTCATGGGTGGCCACAATTTGCGTAATACCGGTCTTTTTTAGCTCCAACATCAGTTCAAAAAGTTCGTCGACCAACTCTGGGTCAAGAGCCGAGGTTGGTTCGTCGTATAAAATCAATTGCGGTTTGAGTGCAAGGGCCCGGGCAATGGCACCGCGCTGTTG
>JANPAD010000256.1:0-8667 GCA_031429735.1 Bdellovibrio sp.
CAACCGAACTGCCGAGCAGCGCAATCAGCCGAATTCAACGACAAACGAAGGCCAATAGCCTTCGTTTGCTCTGTCGCCCTATTCAAGTTACAAAATTTATTTATGACTGATTATCTGCGATTTATCGTTCGTAAACAGACCAATACCAAATGCCATAACCGTCAAACTCAGAACCAGTCCGTTGAAATTCGGAAATGTCGGCACATATTTGTTATAAATTAAGAGAAGCATCCCGAGCAGACCCGCACCTATAAATACAGCCTGTACGCCGTTAAACGCCAATCGGTAAGCCTGAACCGGTTTAACACCTGTCCCCGTTACCTGCGGAGATTTGATTTGCTGTTCAAGGCGCAGTTCAATTTGCTTCATATAGATTTCACATAGGGCATCTGACCCCAAAGTTTTTTGCAACTCAGCGTATTTTTGAAATGCAAAGTTCAAGGCCATATTCAGGTGGCATTTGTTTATAAAATCCTGATGGTACTGATCTTCATCAAAGTGAATGACGACCTGTTGCCATTGGCGATTGAGGTCATAAAGCGCCGGACTTTCGTGCTTTTGAAGCTCAAGATATTTTGAAACAACGATTCCGCATGAGGGGCACTCATCAATTTCAGCCGGCTTCAAATGTGAGCATTTTGGGCAAGAATCAAATTTGGCTTTAGGTGGTACGGCTGTGGCGTAAAGGCCGAAAGAATCGATCTCGCGGCTGAGCATGAACGGATGGTCGCAGCTTGAGCAGTCAAACTCAGCAGGCCCCTGACCATCAAACACGTCTGTTGAGGTACGATACAACTTTTGACAGTGTGGACAGCGAAACCGGATCTCCTGACCCTGCGCTGTCGTTCCATTTACCGACAATTCATCCTGAATGTTTCTTCTTTCGATCTCCATCTGCGTCTTCCCCCGAATTACAGATTATGCTAGCTTTATTCAGGATGAACAAATTTCTGCTGTTTTTCAAGAGTATTTCGCGATTTCTGGCCCTGCCGCTTTTAAGCGGAATACTGGTGGGAACTTCTTACATTCCATTCGGATGGGCGCTTTTTTTCTGTTACGTGCCACTGTGGCTGCAGATACGCCGATTGATTAATGAAAATAAAAAACTTTCGCATGTTTTTGTATCCGCTTGGGTCACACAATTTATTTTGACCCTCATCGGTTTCAACTGGATTTACTACGTCACCGTCGAATTCGGTCACCTCCATTGGACAATAGCGCTGGGCACGCTTCTGCTATTTTCGGCTTTTATGCACCTGTACATCCCTTTTTCACTCCTTTTTGCGGCTTATCTCATTCGCAAATTCAGAATCAAGGCAGATCTCAGTCTGTTCTTAGTTTTGGCTTTATCAATGAGCCTCATCGAGCGCATCTGGCCGAGTATTTTTGAATGGAACCTGGCTTACACTCTGCTGTGGCTGAAACTTCCTTTATTTCAATGGGCCGATACCGTGGGTTTTTGGGGTCTTTCAACTTGGATTTTTATTATTCAGTGTTTTATTGCCCTCGCCGTGATTCAGTTTAAATCCCGCCGAGCGGTAGCTCTCAAAACATTCGGCCTGACTGTTGCCACAGTTATGGCTCTAACAGGCTTGGGCGCGCTCAAAAAAAATAATTGGTCCAAAGCTGAAAAAACCCTTCGCATCGGCGTAATCCAGGGAAATATCGGTAACGCTGAAAAACTTCAATCTGAAAAAAAGTCTGAGTTTCATTCATTTATCCGGAAAACCTACACTCAACTGACCGACCAACTCATCAAATCCACTCCGACTGATCTTGTGATCTGGCCTGAAACCGCCATGCCTTTTATTTTCAACACCAGTTATCACAACCGTCCCGAACAACAGGCTCTTTTGAAGTCGGTGAACAGTTGGGGGGTTCCGGTGGTGACCGGTGCCTACGCCGTCACTGAAAATGAAAGAGATCAGTTCGGCGATCTGGTCTACCGTAATACCGTTTTTTACGTTTCACCGACTTATAGCTTTTTAGCGGCGCCTTACTATAAAACGAACCTGCTGGCTTTCGGTGAATACATGCCGCTTGGCAAGTATTTACCGATTCTTTACAAATTGCTTCCATTCGTCGGCAGCTATGCCGACGGTTCGGGGCCGGTGGTCGCACCGCTTGAAGTTAAAAGTCAGCGCGTGTTTTTGGGGCCGCAAATTTGTTATGATTCTTTAGCTCCGGACTTTTCGCGTGATCTTTCCAGAAATGGCGCCCAAATTATTTTCAATGTCACGAATGACTCGTGGTTCGGCTGGTGGGCCGAGCCCTTTCAACATCAGTACATGACGCTGGCCCGTGCCGTTGAAGTGCGCAGGCCGTTGGTGCGCTCAACGAACACCGGAGTGTCATCTGCCATCTTAGCTGACGGCACGGTGCTGGAAGAGTCTCCGATTGATAAACCGTGGGCTCATACTTATGAAATCCCTTACCGTGAAAAAGCTCCGCTTACTCTTTACGTCAGGTTCGGTCATTACGACTGGATTATCTGGCTACTGGGCCTTATCGCTGTCTTGGCGATAGGACATAACAAGGAAACTCCGAATGTTTGAAGTTAAAAATCTAGACTGGTCCGAAATTATTGAAAAAATTAGAACGTTTACGACGAGCGAAGCCGCACGTAACGAGGCCGGTCAGATTAAGGCTTTAAAGAACGCTTCTGAAGCTGAAAAAAGTTTTTATGAAGTTGAATGTGCCGGAGCTATTATTCTTTCAGGCCTGCGACCGCATATGCAAAGTCTTGATTTGTTTGAGTTGTGGATCAGTCGACTTAAGAAAAAAGCACTTATTAAACCGATTGAACTGAAAGACATCCGTTCTTTTTGTCTGGAAACAATCGCTTTAACCGAAGCGCTCAGAGATCAAAACACATCTTGGGCGCAAGATCAGTCATTACAATTGATGCGCGCTGAAGAGCCTTTGTCGGCCATTGATAACCTGATGACTCCGGGTGGAGACATCCGCATGGATGCTTCTGAAAAACTTTACCGTCTTTCAAAAGAAAAAGAATCAACAGCCCGCCAAATTCAAAATCAGATGGACCGTTTAGTCAACGATCACAAAGTCGAAAACATGCTGCAAGAAAAATACGTCACAACACGCGAGGGTCGATGGGTCATCCCGGTTAAGGGCGGCATGCAGCACTTCGTACCCGGCGTTATTCACGGCAGCTCGCAGACCAAAGCCACTGTCTATATGGAGCCCGAAGTCGTTATTCCGATGAATAATCGAATTCGCGAAATTGAAGTCGAAATTGAAGACGAAATTGAACGCCTATTACACGAAATTTCTGAATACCTCTCAACCAAAGCAAAAGATTTTGAAACCACACGCACGATTCTCGTGAATTGCGATTTTCTTTTGGCTAAAGCTCAACTGACAACTTTACTTGAAGCCAAAGCCTGCCAATTTGCCGAGGGCATAATTGATTTACGCGACCTCGTTCACCCGATGCTTAAAATTTCAGGCAAGCCACTTGTTAGCAATACTGTTCAAATGAGTTCCGACAAACGCATTCTGATTTTATCAGGTCCTAATGCCGGCGGTAAAACCGTCCTGCTCAAATCAGTGGGTCTAGCCGCCCAAATGTCTCGCTGCGGTTTACCAATTTGCGCCCAAGCTGGCTCAACGTTACCGTTCTTCAAAGAAATCATTACCGGAATCGGCGATTCTCAAAGTGTTGATGAAGACCTCAGTACATTTGCGGCGCATTTGAAAATTTTAGATCATGCTTCAAAGATGAAAGGTTCTGATCATCTGGTGCTGGTCGATGAAATCTGCGGTTCGACCGACCCTGAAGAAGGTTCGGCGTTAGCCCGCGCATTTATTGAAAAATTTGCTTTGAACCAAATCTTCGGGGTGGTAACTTCGCATTTAAGCCCGCTGAAAATGGGTTGGGATGAAAAAGATCCGATCCTCAACGGCAGTCTTGAATACGACTCGCAAAACGGCCGCCCGACTTACCATTTCTTGTCAGGAATTCCCGGCGAGTCCCTTGCGATTCAAACCGCTAAGCGCGTCGGTGTATCCAGTGACATTGTTGAGTTGGCTTTGCAAAAACTCACGCCTGAAGCCCGCGCGCGCCAAAGCAAAATGGCCGAACTCGAATCGCTTAAAAAAGACATCGGCATTTTGCAAGACAACCTCAAAGCCCAACTGAAACTGGCGCAAAAAGTTCAGGAAGAATACGAAACTAAACTTTCTGATTTCGAAAATGAAAAAGAGAAAAAATTAGGCCAGGCTCTGAAAAAGGCGACATCACAAGTTGATGAGGCATTAGCAACCGCTTCGGCCGGCTCAGTTCTGGAAAAACACAGACAACTTCAGCAAATCAAACATGAACTGCCTCAAATCATTAAAGCTAAGCCCATTCAATCGAGCGGTCCGGGTCAAATTCAAAGTGCAGAAGAATTCTCAAAAAAAATTCCACCCGGAAGCCGCATCTTTATCCCGACTCTTAATCAGGACGGCGTTGTACAATCTGCCCCGAACGCAAGAGGCGAAGTGCTCGTGCTGTCACAATCAATCCGTTTGCAAGTGATGTGGTCTGAATTAAAACCACCACTTAAATCAACCAACCCGACCGGCCAACTCGTACGCCAAAGCGGCCAAGCCCAAGTTACATTTATCGATGTCGACCGCCAAATCGATCTGCGCGGCAAAACTGTCGAAGTGGCCCTCTCTGAACTTGAAATCGCTTTGGATCGCGCCACCGAACAAAACGAAGACCGCATCAAAATCATCCATGGCCACGGCACAGAAACTCTCAAAAAATCCATCCGCACTTACTTATCCCGCTCGGTCTACGTCAAAAAATGGAAAGCCGGCAACTCCGAAACCGGCGGTGACGGCGTAACCTGGGTAGAACTCGGTCAGCTCTAGCAGCTACCCGTATAATTTATTCATAGTTATGGGGTAAATATTGAGGACATTTTAAGCCCCTTGTTGTTTATATTTCTCAGGACAGATTTACCTCAAACTGTTACCCAATTCGATAGAATCACTTATCATTATATGGTTTACATACATTTATGAAAATAAATATCTTTATGAGTGTGTTTTTCATGATCGTTTCAAGCTCTGTGTTAGCTTCTACCGGCGCGGTTCCAACAGTTACAGCGCACTTTGGTTCAAACATTTCAAGTTTGATGAAAGAACGTCTTACAAATCTTTTGCGAACCGGAATACCCGGCTATGGGCAAAAAGTATGTCAGCCCAACAGCAAACACATTGATTTGTATTTTGGAAATCACCCTGGTAATCAAATTTTACAATCAGAGAAAAATAATCTTAGCTCAGACGAAGGTTTTATTATTAAAAGTGTGGCCAATGCTCAGAGGCCTGCAAATTGTATTTCAATTTCAGTTGATGGTCGCAGCTCAAATCTAAATCGGCTTCAGTCATTACGCGGAGTCAACTATGGCAGTTACGCCGTCTTACAAGACCTGGGTTTTAAATTCTTACACCCACTAAAACCGCAATCTTCAGATTTAAATCTGGAATTTGCAAATCTATTAAAAACATCAAGAACTGAAGAACCTTACTGGGAAACGCGCGGCGCACATTTACATACAATGCACCCGTTAGAATTAACAAATTTACTGAATGGCTGGGGAGTCAGCGGCCCTGATGATATCGATGGCTGGACACAGATGTTGCCTTACTGGTCTCTCTATCTTGAGTGGCTGACCGCTCATAAGCAAAATTCAGTTGAATGGATACTGCTGGCCTCGCCCAAATCAGCCTCATTCAATCAAAGCAATGAACGTCAAACACGTTTACTGAAATTAACCTCGATGGCCAAAGCCCTCGGCCTTGAAGTTGGAATTGTAACGCCGGTCCGTTTTGTACAACAAAATGGCTGGACACTTTTACGTGACCACAAAGCCCGCAAAAACAAACCCAACGAAGTCCAAGATAACATTACAGAGATATTGTCGAATTTAAACTGGATCTTAAATTGCGGATTTACTTATGTGGGCGGTGAACTAGGTGAAGGTGAATTCACAAGCACACAACCTGAAACAACTATTTTAGAACTTAACGCCATTGCCGACCATTTGTCTCGCCAAAATCCACCGGTTCCATACAGAGTCAAAATACATATTTCGCAAAATCAAAAAGCCAAGGGTTATCTCGACCCAATGACAAAAAAAGATATCAACTTTAATTATCTGCCTCTTTATACAAATTCGAACGTCGGAGTTATGCCCCACACAGTTCAAATTTATTCTCTGAGTGATCCGGCTCCGACCTACGAGAATAAAAATTTTACCGATATGTTCAGGTTTTTAAAAATGGGCGCAGCGGGAACTATTAATAACACTCAACGTGAAGTTATATTTTATCCGGAAACATCCTACTGGGTTTCTTATGATGTTGATGTGCCCCTGTTTTTACCTGTCTACCCTTATCGAAGGGTCCACGATTTACGCTTAATCGCGCAGGACGAATTAACCGGCGATATGAAGCGCAGCAGTTCACGCATGAACGGGCAAATATTTTTCTCGAGCGGCTGGGAATTCGGTTACTGGTTTAACGATGTCATCACCGCCGAAGCCGCCTGGAATCCTCACTTGGAAGAAACTACGTCGCTCGCAGCTTTTCAAAAAATTATAAGTAAAACATTGCGACTCAGCGATAATAGGCAAGACATCGCAAACTTATTAGCTTCAATTGCCGATCATCAGCAAGAACTCTTGGTCGAAGGAAAAGTAAACTCCAAAAGCCCGTCTAAAATTGAAAAACGTACTGGCATCGCTTACCTGGCCGGTGTTGAAGCCTTTGATGAAATACCGATGTGGATGCTCGAAAACTTGCCCGGATTTATTAAACATAAAATTCCACTCACTCAACCGAATAAATTTCGTGACGATTGGGCCTTCAAGCCTAGAGCCTATGTGTATTTAAATGAAAAGAAATATAATAAAGAACTCAGACCGCTCTTAAATTCAATGGCCGACATCATGCAAGCTGACGCAGACCAAATGAAAAATTTAGCATCAAGTGGTCTTGACCAAGGACTACAAGCAGCCCTTCAAGAGTGGACAGATGGAACTCAGATCACCGCCAACCGGGCCCGATTTGTGTTTAATCTTTATGAAAATCGTTTAGCAAAAGCCAAGGCTATTGAAAACAAAACTATAGCCCCCACTTATGAGAATCTGCACTCGATTATTGATAGTACGACCCGCATTCTTGAAATGAGAAAAACTTTAATTCCGATGAATGAGCAACATAAGGGCCTCTTAACCGATTGGACCAGCCCCACAACCCAGAACCCAACTGTGTATCACTTTGGCTATGTTTGGTCCGCCTATAATCTCTACTACTGGAAACGTGAGCTTAATAAAATTGAAGACAAAGATACAGAACACAAAACCTGCTATATGAATATTGTGAAACCATCAGAAGTCGTAGGCCAAACCAGTGGCACCGTCATAGACCTTGAAAATTTCTTAAATAAGAATGATATAGCTCGCAGTTGCACGCAGATTCCTGACCGCGCTCCTGACTTGGTAAATGGTTGGTAAGCTGCGTCTGCAAGTTGTCGAAATTTTCGACGGTTGCGGCGTCGTGGGTTACAGGTGTTTCAGATTGAAATTTTCGTTTTTTTCGTGTTTCAGAGTGGTCCGATCAGAGTGAACTGGTTGGATTAAAGAGATTTTCTCAGTCTGATATATGGCAACCCGTTTGCAACTACCCTTTGTAACAGACACTCACAAAGGGGACTTTATGAAACAGCAGCATCAAACAATCTTGAAACTTTCACTGGTTCTTTGCGTTGCTTTTTTAACAGCTTGCGGAACGACAAAGTCTCCGGACGAAGCAAGCGGATCATCTGATCAAAGTTCACGTGTTGAAGTAGCGGCCGGCAAGCCTTTGGCTTCTTGTAACCGCGCTACAAATGCCAATCTTGATTTCAATGTTTCAACTGTTTTAGACAACGCCGGCCAAGTCAGCGATCAATACATCAAACTTAAATTCAACTACGTGGCTTCAGCTATGGCGGCTTCAGGCTACTACTTGCGCTTTTACAAATGGCGTATGAACGGTAGCACTCCACAGCTTGATTCAACTCCACTTGATTTCAACGCATTCAGCTTAAGCAGCGGTCAGGCTTCTTCGGCTGCTGCGGGGGCGTACTACACAAATCAAATCAACACGCAGTCCGGTTTTTACATCAACCTGCGCGACACAGCTTCAGCTACTTTCCAAGTTTTAAAAGCTGTTGTTTACAAAAGTGATGGTACGATTGCAGCTCAAACGAATATTCTGATTCCGCAGTTCTTAGCTAACCCAGCTGATTACGCGCTGAACTCAGATGGTTCAACACGCTCTGCAAGTCTTCAGAATCTGCACCCTTTGAAAGATCAATCGACAACTGGCTGGAGCTCAAACCAATTTCAACAAGCTCTTGATCAGTATTGCTTCTAATGACTTGATTCGGTGGCCACTTCTTCGGCTTCAAGGTTTTCGCCCTGACGATAACGGTCGACCAAGGTGGTGTCGTTCGTCGGAAACGAGAACAGCAGTGAATTCACCTGGGCTTCAGTGTCTTCTTCAGTTACCACGATGTAGTGCAAATCTTCGACACCCATATCATTGAATTCTTTAATAAAGGTCACCAACACATAACCGGCTGAATCGACTTTGCGCCAGATT
>JANPAD010000257.1:0-2517 GCA_031429735.1 Bdellovibrio sp.
GGCAACGCCATAACAAATGAAATAAAAATGAGACCCGTTGAAATACGCAGCGCTTGATGAGCCGTTACCCACCCTTGTCGGATCGGCTTGTCGGAGAGGTCGATATTCACGCGGTCGTAACCGTTGTAATGGTCTAACACATCATTACGCACGTTCAAACCCGCAAACAAAGTGAGCGAGGCCCAAACGGAAAGTACGGCCGATATAAAATCAAAATGTTCGCTTGAGTAATTTTGAGCCAAGACAAAAAAGAACGGAAACAGCACTAAAACAAAACTCCGCAATTTAAAGAGCGCAGCGTAGAGCTTAATGAATGATGGATTATGAATTTCCGACATCGGACGCAATTCGAAGGTGACGGTTTCTTCGGCGGTACCAAGGTTATACGATTTAATAGGAACGGCACGTGCGTTCTGATCTGCCTGGCCGCTCAAATAAGACTGAAAACCGGCATCGCTTTTTTTAATTGTACGGTAAACCGTGGTCATTTGCCCGTAGGCTTTCTACGCCAGTACAGTATTTCAGTCAGTGGCTTCAAGTGAGCAATCAATTTTTTTTGTTCCGGCCCTATTTGCATTTCAAGATTTTCAAGATGGTGTTCGTACAAATCGATTAATTTCTTATTAATCACATCGAACCGCTCAACCTGTTGTTGAAACAAGACTTGTCCTTTGATGACGTCGTCAGAATAGACTTGGTACACATCGCGCAAGGTTTGCGCTTTGATAAACTGCTGCTTTTGCGAAGGCGATAAAGTCTGATGCAAAAACGCCCCGAAAGAATTCAGATAGCCTGACTTGAGGTCACCTAAGACGGCTTTGCCTTCGTCGTTACGGATGTCGTAATCAAGCAGGTCATCACTTCGCTGAAACAGTTGGCCCAAGATGGTGCCCATTTCGCTGAGTAAAAAGTGCAGCTCGGTTTTATAATTATCAAGGCTGATAAACGGGGCCCGCAGACACCATTTAAACAACGACGCTGTTTTCAGGTTGTGAATGCGGTCAAGTTGGTCAACGGTGACTTCGAAATCTTTAACGACCGAATCTTGCAGCCATTCACCCTCAAGCAAATCTGAAATAGTTTCAGACGTGTACTGTACAAGTTTGATATTACCGAAGCTTGAAAGGTTCACCATGACTCGCGCTAAAAGATAGTCACCGGCTAAGACGGCGTACTCGGGTGTGTGTTTCAGCCACGCAGTGGTTTTACCGCGGCGAAGCGCTGAACGGTCGACCAAGTCATCGTGCAAAAGTGAAGCATTGTGGATAAATTCAATGGTTTGCGCCAGAAGGTTTTGTGTTGCCAGCGGAACCGCAAGCGGTTCGCTGACGAGACTAATCAGTTTAGAACGAAAACCTTTGCCGCCCGAAAATAAATCATCATAAAGCGTATTGAGCTTCGGAAGATAAGCCGGAAAGTCTTCGGGGGAATAGATCTTGTAATTCATAACTCTGGGCTAGTTTTGTTAATTCTTATGCTTGAGTCAAGGTCACGGACGGCATAACATAGTGAAATGTCTGAAAATACAAAAAATGATTTATTTTATGAGCAGGGTTTACGCTTTGAATGCCAAGGTTCGGGCAAATGCTGCACGTCCCACGGAGAATTCGGCTTCGTGTTCCTGACAAAAGAAGACCGCAAACGCATGGCCGGCGTGCTGGGGCTGACTCTCGGCGAATTCAAGAAAAAACACTGCGACCAAACCAACGGCGTTTGGCATTTGAAAGAAGACCCGAAACGCCCCGACTGCATGTTTTTGAAAGACAAGCGCTGCTCAGTTTACGAAGGCCGCCCGAACCAGTGTCGTACGTGGCCGTTCTGGCCTGAGGTAATGAACGCGAAGGCTTGGAAGGTCGAAGTTGCGAGCTTTTGCCCGGGCGTGGGTAAGGGGCGCGTTTGGAGTAAGGACGAGATTGAGGCGAGCATGAAGCTTGATAAAGAGAATGAGAAGAAGTTGTTGAGCGGGGGGTAGAAAGTGGTGGCCTGGAGATTAAAAACTACAGCTATCTTAATCATATTTGCTGGTTACTTCTCGCTAAGCCTTGCAAGCTTTGTTCAAATCGACAGGTTCAACCGCGATATGCTTCAATACTTGAACTCAAAAAATGAGGTCGACCCGCAACTAGCCACACTAAGCATAGATTTAGAAGCTGATGGAAGTAATTACCCTCACACGGCCGTTGAAATTAAACGTATTATTGATCAACTTAAGAGATTCAATCCAAAGCACATTATTCTAATGATGGAACATCTCGACTTCGCACAATCCATAGAGGAGAAAAAAAACCTCTATGATATTCTTTTAAAAAATAATGTTTATCTGAACGGCAACGAGGCACGCGATGACAAAAACTTATTCGAAAACGAAGAGGTTTTTAAAAATTATCCACATTTTATAACTTTTTACAGAACAAAAGATGGCGAATATAAAGAAAGTCGTCGTGCTTTGTTACAAATAAACGCTCAACCACCAAGCGAACTATTCAGACAACTCGAAAAAATGGGCCTACGGCCCAA
>JANPAD010000258.1:0-3401 GCA_031429735.1 Bdellovibrio sp.
AGGAAAAATGTTTTTTCCAATCGGGGCCGAGTTCTTCGATTAAAACCTGTTCCACCACTTTAAAATCCAGAGTTTGAACTTGATCCTGCAGTAAAGACATTTCGTCCATGTATTCAGTCGGTACTAAATCGGGACGCGAAGCCATCAATTGGCCGAGTTTCACAAATGTCGGGCCGAGCTCTTCAAAGCTGAGCCGTAGACGGGTCGGAACAGATAAATGCTCTTGTTCGTCTTGGGCCTTCGCAGAAGAGTTAAGAAAATTACCTAGATTTGTTCGTTCGACGAGATTTCTGAGGCCGTGCCTTGCGAACACCGTTAGAATCGTTCGAAGACGAGCTACGTTTTTCAGAGTTCGGCCGATTTTCAGCGGACCGAGCAGGGCGCTGTGATTCTGACTTCGTTTCATTTGACGGTGAACCTTTCTCTTTTCGTTTATCCAGGTAATCAGAGAGTGATGCATAACGCGGTTGCGGTTTGTAATCAGGTCCGCTTGATGGCGGAGTCGATGGTACCGGAGCATCATCCGGACGGTGGTTTCTGAATTTCATTTCAGCCGGCGTGCGTGTGCTGGAAGAAGAGCCTGAACTGCCGCTGCGCGGGCTGTTCGATGAACTGTATCCACCGCCTCGTGCTGGGCGTTCTGAACTGCGAGCATTCGAACGGTCATCGCTCCGACCCGCATGTACCCCGGTTTTTTTCTGACCGAATTCGGCATTTTTACTAAATGTTTTTTTGGGACGGCCATCCGAGCGTGTTCCTGCAGATTTTTGCGGTCTATCCTCTGATTTAAAATCTTTTTTCTTAAAGCTGTCTTTGGTGCGGGCGTAAGTGCGGTCTTTGTGTCCCGGTTTACGATCTGTGCGGTCTGAATCGCGATCACCTTTGCCGGCTTTAGCACCGTAAACGCCCGGTTGTGCACGTTTTTCGGCGGTCGCATCTTTCTCAAGTACAAAATTAATTTGGCCTTGATCCACATCCACCATCGCGACCGTTACACGGACAACATCACCCATCTTATAAGTCAGGCCCGAACGTTTCGCGGTCAAAGTCAGATTCTCGTCGTCGAATTCGAATTTTTCTTTGCCCAGGTCATCCAAGCGAATCAAGCCGTCGATATTGAATTCACGCAACAGAACGAAAGCACCGAACTTTGTAATTGAGCTGATCAAGCCATCGAAAGAATCGCCTAAAAGCTTTTTCATGAAGCGGGCTTTTTTAATGGCCTGAATTTGGCGCTCCGCTTTGGCTGAACGTTGCTCGGTGGCCGATAGCCACGTGCCTGCGGTAGAAAGATCTTCTTCCTTCATTAAGCGGTACTGACTGTTCGGCATAATCTGATTTTTAATAAGACGATGCACGATCAAATCCGGGTAACGGCGGATCGGTGAGGTAAAGTGAGTATAAAAATCAAAACCTAAACCGAAGTGGCCTAAGTTATTCATGGTGTACTTGGCCTGGCTCATTGAACGTAAGGTCAAAATATGAATAATCTGTGCTTCAGGTTTACCGTCAAATTCTTGTAAAGCGCGTGTCAGACGTTTTTGCAGCTTTCCGCCACCTAATTGCTGTCTGTAACCGAGGTTTTCCATGTATTTTTGAAGATTTGCGATTTTTTGTGCGTCGGGCTCTTCGTGGACACGGTAAAATGAAGGTATTTCTTTGCTTGCTAAGAACTTCGCAACCGCCACATTGGCGGCTAACATCAACTCTTCAATTAATCTGTGAGCGAAAAGACGTTCAGACTTAATGACGTCAACCGGGGTGCCTGTTCCATCAATCACCAGCTCGGTTTCGGGCACCTCAAGGTCTAATGAGCCCTCTTTAAAGCGTTTAGCCATCAAAACCTTGGCTAAATCAGCACATTTAAAGATGTTTTCTTTCACGTGATCGAGTTGCGGCATGACGGCGCCATCAATCAACTCTTGCGCCTGCCCGTAAGTGACACGCGCTTTACTTTGAATGACACCTTCGTAAAACTTCGAATCGGTCATAAGACCTGTGAAATCGAAGTTCATGTCGGCCACAAGCGCCAGGCGGGGGACATTCGGCATCAGTGAGCAAAGTCCGTTACTGATGTTTTCGGGCAGCATGGGTATAACAAAATTAGGAAAGTAGACAGAAGTTCCACGCTCATAGGCTTCTTTATCCATCGCGGTGCCAGCAGGAACATAGTGGCTGACGTCAGCAATCGCGACATAAAGATGAAAGCCTGAGTCTGTCATTTCAACGAAAACGGCATCATCGAAGTCTTTGGCCGTAGCTCCATCTATAGTAATGATGGGTAAATCGCGCAGATCTTTGCGACCTTTAAAATCCTCTTCAGTCGGGTCTTTGGTGTACTTTTTCGCTTCTGCGAGTGTTTCAGCGCTGAAATGCTCAGGAATATTCTGGGTAATGACCACTCGTTTGATGTCATTTAGAGGATCTTCGGCGTCACCGATGACAGTCAGCACTTCGCCTTCGAAGTTTCCTTCATCCGGAAATACCGTAATGGTAGCCTCAACAAGGTCGCCCGTCTTGGCCCCTTTGGTTTTATCAACCGGAATGCGTAGATCGCGTCCCCAGCCGCGGCCTTCATCTTTAATTGTGGCCCATTTATCTGAATTGAGAGTCAAAACACCGGCAATACGTCGATGAGCACGCTCGGTAATTTTAACGATGTCGCCGCGAAAACGTCCGTCGCGTTCTTTCTCTACTAATATAGAGACTTTATCGTTCGTCATCGCTGATTTCATTGAATGCGAAGGAATATAGACATCCGGATGCTCTTTATCGTCAGGAATAAAGAATCCAAAGCCATCAGGATGGCGCTTAATAAGCCCATTTAACATATTACGACCGTTTTTTGGTGAATTACTCATGAAATGATATTCGTATTATGAATGATAAAAGTCATGTCGATTTCGACAAAGGTCCCGCGACCTTCTTGCTCGAATCATTTGTACTCATTCTGACTTCGGCTCATTTGCCCAAAACTAGACCAAAGGCTTGAGAATGACTCAAAGCGCTGCGAGCAACTGCGTTATACAATAGGTGGGAAATGAATAACCAAATTGGTCTGATATTCCACAATCTTACATGAACCGTAAAAGTGTTTTTAAAAATCAAAATCGCATTTTTGAAAGAACTTTCATAAACCATTTTTCAGAGGAGAAATGTCAAAAAATGATTAAGTTTTTAATTTTTAAAAAAATGAAAATATAAAAACTCATGCTGAAAATCGAATCAGTGAAAGTGAGTCCTTTAGTACACAAGTTGTTACATTAAAAAAGCGGAGCAAAGCCGCGCTGAAAAGGTCTTCAACTTTTTTAAGTTGCGTTTGAGTACGACCGTAATTACGATTTCTCCATAACGTAAACGATAAAACCAATTTGCACTTAACGAAAGGACGCAAAATGAAA
>JANPAD010000259.1:0-4324 GCA_031429735.1 Bdellovibrio sp.
ACAAAAAAAACGTCATCCATGTCAACACGCGAGCTATCTGTTTGTAGGTTAGAAGAATCATCGCTGCGGTGATGGCGCAGCCGAAAACGATGACATAAATGGCACTGTTGTATCCAGTTAATAAACCTATCGCATCGGCCATGGCAGAAAGATCGGCGGCCACGTTCAGCATGTTAGCGACAAATAGTGCTAACACCAAAATCATAACTGTTTTACGACTGAACTTTTTTAAAAAGGCGTTCGTCAGGCTGAGTTGACTGGCCATCGAGATATGAGCACACATCAATTGTACGCTAGCCATTAACGGCCACGTGACCAGAGCGACCCACAGCAATTGATATCCGCTTTGCGCGCCGGCGATTGTGTAGGTGGCGACTCCTGATGGATCGTCATCAGCCGCACCGGTCACAAGGCCTGGGCCTAATTCTTTGAGCATTTTAATTTGAAATTTATTTTTTGAAATGCCCACCAGAATATTTATGCACCTGCAATACTAAAATGCAAGTAGACATCCTAGACAGATGCAAAGTGTTCATAAGTCTTAAAGAATTTACTGGCTCTGGCTAGCATTTGACTTTCGCTTTTATGTTCAAAGCTTTCAAAATTTTCCAGTCCGATTATTTTTTTTGCTAAAGTGTTTGTCTGGTATGTTGCCAAGTGCTCTTGAAGGCGCTTTTTTGCTAATCCCGGACCCAATAGAAGAATATGGTCGGCATCTTTGAGTTTAGTCGCTAAATTACGGTAGTAGTGTTCAGCGTTGTAGTTTATTTTTTCTGCATGTTTATTTTGTCTGCGTAAGTCAGTATTTTTTTTCTTGACGATTGATTTTTCTACGCCGGAAGGTTTTAGGGCAAAGATAAGCGCGTAGTTTGAATCGAGCCAAACGACAAAGTCTTTCATAAAGTCACCGTATTTTTGTCATGTTTTTTTACTGATTTGCTGAATAAATAAGACATAGGATCTCCTTGGTTTCGTCGCCTACCAAATCGGAAAGTTGCAAGAAGATAGCCCGCCTTAAAAGCAATACCGAAGATCTACTGAAAATGAATGGGGATTATAAGTTCGCAGCCCTAAAATTAAGTGTCATTTTTCCACCCCGCCAATGGGTGGAGGTGGAAAATTTGGTTCGGGTCATCTAAAAATTTTAATAGTCAATTAGTCAGCTGTGTAAGCTGCGGCCGGAGCTGTGAATGTTGCAGACCATCTGGCGATTTGACTAAGCCGAACTTCGTCGATGACTCCATTAAGATAAGAACCACCACTGGCATTTGTGCCAATCTTTAAAACTGAAGACGAATTATTAAACAGCGTTGCCGTGCCGGCCGTACCGATGGTGCCGGTCGCTTTTAATACGCCACCAATATAAAGTCTGACTGAACCTAAATTCCAGGTGACCGTGATGTGATTAAAGCCCGCAGTTAATGCTGTTACATCTGCGTTCGAAAGTTTACCGGTTTTAATTTCGGTGACTGTGGTTCCATTTAAACTGCCTTGGAAATAAAGTTGGTAGCTAGATCCCTGACGTTTGATACCGTACTCCCAGCCCATCTGCGGAGATGCACTCATTTTACTTGCAAGGATCATTTTATTACCGGAGCTGGGCAGAGAAGTAAACTTAACCCAAGACTCAACTGTCATTTTTGCAGTCATGGTTGCCATCGAAGCCGTGGCACTGACGCCAAGAGATTGGCTGCTGGCTGAAGCGAGACTTGCGCCTTCCGAAAATTTACCAGTAGTTGATGTTGCTCCTGAATTGGTCAGGTTGTTAGCGGCCGAGTAGGATCCGCTGTCGGCAGCAAAACCTGTGGCTGCATCAAAATGGTAAAGAGCAACAGTATTGCCGGCACTTTGTGTCCAAGTGTACGAGGCCGGCGTGGCTTCGACGTTACCGTTGGTGTCTGTTGAGCGCACATAAAAAGTATGACTCGCATTGCTCAGGCCGGAGTATGTAACGGGCGATACACAGGGCGCGTAAGCCCCCGCATCCATTTTACACTGACTGGTCGCGGTTGCATCATCGACCGTAAATGTAAACGTCGAGGCTATGAAAAGATTTGGATTCGCCGGATTGCTTGTGATTGTCGTGAGCGGTGCTGTGTTATCAAAAATCCATTGAAGTGAAGCTGCGCCCGAATCTATAGAAGCTGAAGTTTGTTTTAATGATAAATTAAATATGCCGTTGTTGTTCAATGCTTTTGTTATAACAAAACTATATCCGGAGTTGACGCAGGTTTGGGTAAAACTTCCCGCGGGAGTGGTGATTTCGCCTGAAATTACGTTTCCGCTTAAGGTCACCACAAGACCGGTTTGACAGCCACCTGAAAGAGTCAGCACATTTGAAATAGACCGGTACGGGTTGGTTGACGGGTTCAAAATGGTCGGAGTCGGTGGCACGGTGCTGTTACGAATCCATTGTTGGGCTGTGCCGGCAGAAGCATTTGAAGCCAAGTCTGTTTGTGCAACTGAAAAATTATAGGTCGCATCAACAGATTGAATGATGGTGAAGCTGTATGAACCGGAGATACAAGTTGTTGATTGAGTCGAGTTCCCGGTTAAGTTAACCGTTGCATTGGTTTCGCATCCACCGGCCAAGGTGAGGTTTCCTGAAGCCGTGTAAGGGGACGTGCTCGGGTTGGTAATCGTTGGGGCAGAAGGTGCGACCGTATCACGAACCCAGACCTGCGTCGCCGGCGCGGAATCAACTAAAGTCGTACTGTTGGTCTGAATAATATTTAAGTTATAAGTCGTGTCCACACTTTTTGTAAACGTGAAACTATAAGTGTTGCCCGCTGTGCACGTCAAAGTCAGCGAACCTGCCGGTGTTGTTACGTCGGTAGCTATAACATCGCCACCTAAAGTGACAGTATTGCCGGACGTACAAGCACCGCTAATTGTCAGTGAGCTCGTGTTCGAGTAGTAAGGTGTAACAGTCGGTGATGTAATTGTCGGTGTGGACGGAATTGATGTGTCACGATTCCAAACAAAGGCTAACGAACCTGAAGTATTTAAAGCCAGATCCGTTTGTGAAAAATTATATGTGTAAGTGGCGTCACTGCTTGCAGAAACAGATTGTGTGAAAGTTCCTAAAGCCGAACAAACTGTTGAGCCAGAAGCTGAACCTGACATATTAACTGTCGCACTGGCTTCACAGTTGCCTGAAATAATGAACGAGCTGTCACCGGAAGTAAATGGATTTTGGGCCGGCGAAGTAATTGTAGGGGCGAGCGGTGCGCTGGTGTCGCGGTTCCAAGTGGTGAAAACAGCGGTCGACGTGTTTGATGAAACAGTTTGCGTGACCGAGTAAGTATAACCTCCGTCGGTCGCCTGCGAAGGTGAAAAACTAAACGTATTGCCAACCGTACAAGTCATCGAAGACGAAGAGGCTCCACCAAGATTAACAGTGGCACCGGCAATACAGGTTCCTGAAATCGTTACGCTGTTGCCATTTGATAAATACGGACTTGAAGCCGGAACTGTAATGACCGGGGCCGCTGTTTGCGCCGATGATCGAATC
Organism: Bdellovibrio sp.; assembly: GCA_031429735.1. Taxonomy (GTDB): domain Bacteria; phylum Bdellovibrionota; class Bdellovibrionia; order Bdellovibrionales; family Bdellovibrionaceae; genus Pseudobdellovibrio. The sequence goes on from JANPAD010000259.1 coordinate 3,515, forward strand.
CATTGTTGGGTCCCCGCTGAAGAGGTGTTCGAAGCCAGGTCTGTTTGTGTGAGTGAAAAATTATAAGTTGCATCGCTGGCTTTAACGACAGTAAATGAATAAGCGCTGGCGGCGCATGTAACGGATTGTGTGTCGCTGCCGGTTAAGTTAACTGTTGCGTTGGTTTCGCAGGCCCCTGATATAGTCAGATTTCCGCCACTCGTGTAGGGACTGCTGGCAGGTGCGGTGATTGTCGGTGCGGATGGGGCTGCGGTGTCACGAATCCATGAGCGGGTTGCCGTTGCTGAGTTGACACCGGCCAAACTGGTTTGCAATACATTTAAGTTATAAGTGGCGTCAGTCGATTTTGAAATTGTAAAAGAATAAGCTGAGCTTGCACAAACTTTCGTGAGCGAACCTGCCGGACTGGTCACATCACTGGCCACCACATTACCACCAAGTGTCACGGTCAGACCCGTCGTGCAGGCACCCGAAAGTGTCAGAGAACTTGCGTTCGAGTAGTAGGGGTCTGCGACAGGAAGTGTGATCGTCGGGGCTGTGGGCGCGGTGTTATCGCGGATCCATTGCTGCGTGGCTGCTGAAGATGTATTCGAAGCCAAATCAGTTTGTGCAATCGAAAAATTATAGGTGCCATCGGCTTTAATAACCGTAAACGAATAGCTGTTCGAGGCACATGTAACAGCTTGAGTGTCACTTCCTGTCAGATTAACGGTGGTGCCGGTTTCACAAGCTCCGGCCAGTGTTAAATTGCCCGTGCTGTAATAAGGATTTGAAGCAGGTGTTGTCACAGTCGGAGCCGAAGGAGTCACC
>JANPAD010000260.1:0-5127 GCA_031429735.1 Bdellovibrio sp.
CATCATCATGCACATATGCTGTGCTTTCACTTTGACGGCGGCGGCCCGTGCGTCGACCAGGTTAAAAACAGATTCGGCGACCTCTTTCGTGAGGCGCTCTTGCACCTGAAGTCTTTTTGCGTAGACATCAACGATCCGGGCCAATTTTGACAGCCCTAAAATTTGTTGATTCGGGTAGTATGCGATCGAAACTGTACCCCAGAAAGGCAGCATGTGGTGTTCGCAAAGGCTAAAAAATTCAATTTCGCGCACAGAAACCAATCCGGCGTTTTCGGCCTCAAAAACTCCTTCACCTACGACTTCGATGACGTCTTGTTTGTAGCCCGAAGTCAGTTCGGCCAGCGCTTTTTCGAAGCGTTCGGGGGTTCTTAATAGGCCCTCACGGGTTGGGTCTTCGCCTATGTTGTTGAGCATCATATAGACGAGATCTGCCGTAGACGTAGAAGGAAATACCATATTTTTATTATTGAGAGGTAGCTGCACCATAATATCCTCTTGCAAAGTAGTTTAATAGACGTTAAACTACTTTAGTGAAAAGATAAAGCTCTATTTCGGGTCATTTCAAATTAAAGGCAGAGTGTGGGTCAAACGAGTTCTCCGGTTATCATTTTAGGTGCAGGGCTGGCGGGCTTAGCCTGTGCTTTAACTTTGCAAAAAAGTGGGCAGCCGTTCTTGTTGATCGACAAGGCCGACCAGGTTGGCGGTCGAATCAAAACCACTCAAACAACAGAAGGGTTCTTGCTTGATCACGGTTTTCAAGTCCTGCTGACGTCGTATCAGGAACTCAAATACTTTATCGACTTAAAGGCCCTCGATCTGCAACCCTTTAACTCGGGTGCGCTGATCTACACGCCGGAAAAAATCAGATTGCTGGCGAATCCTTTTTTGCACCCGAGTCAGTTGATCAATGAGACATTCTCAGATTTATTCTCATTAAAAGACAAAGCTTTGGTCATGAAATTAGTTTTAAATCTTCACACTCACGCGTTCGATAGCCTGCACGGGCTCAGTACATTTTCGTTTCTGCAAAACTTCGGTTTTTCTGAACGCTTTATCGAACTTTTCTGGAGGCCATTTTGTGCCGGGGTATTTTTAGATCAGAAATTAGAAGTCGACTCGGAATTTTTTATATTTCTTATGAAAAACTTCAGCTTGGGCCGCGTGGCCCTACCTAAAAAAGGTATGCAACAAATACCGCTTCAAATGAGTGCCAAGATAGACCAGGCTTGCCTAAGGCTCGGTGAAACCATCAACGAAATTTCGAAAAACGAAGTCGTTCTGGGCAGCGGTGAGCGGTTGAAGGCTCGCGCGGTGGTCTGTGCGTTCAACAATGTTGATGCCGCGGTAAACCAAAGTGATTCACCGCCATTCCGTTCGGTCATAAATTACTATTTTTCAACACAAGATAAATTGACCTGGGAAAAATGGCTGGTGCTTGTGCCTCCTAGTTACGGATTCAATATCAATAATATTGCGGTCATGAGTCAGGTTGCAGAAACCTACTCAACCAACGGGCAACAGCTTCTTTCGGTCAGCGTCATTGGCGGCGCCGACCCCGGTGAAGACATCGTCGCAAAAGAACTGAAACAAATTGCCGGGTTTGATTTAAATTTAAAATTTATAAAAAAATTTAATGTCAAAAACGCTCTGCCATTTAAGTACAACAGCGAAGAAACCGAGACCCAAAACGGAGTTTACTTTTGCGGAGATTACCTAAGTAGTCCCTCAATTAACGGCGCTTTAAAATCAGGGCGAAGAACAGCTGAAAAATTAATTGCTTTAAGCGAGCAGGTTTAAAGTATGTCAATATCGGCAAGCAAACGAGTTGAATGGCAAAGTTTTTCATTAGAAGACCAAGACCGTATTGTACGGATGGCCTGGGAAGACCGTACAACTTTTGAAGCGATCACAGCGCAGTTCGGTCTGACCGCCAATGAAGTTGTCAAATTCATGCGAACACAACTTGATTCAAAAGCTTACAAGCGCTGGCGCCAAAGGGCCACCAGCCAAGGACGCATGAAACACAGCCGGCACGTCACAAATGACGAACACCGGTTCAAATGCAGCCGGCAACGTTTGGATGGTTCAACCAAAGGCTGGAAATGAGCACTTCACCGGTCGTTATTGTTGGAGCAGGTTTATGCGGTCTTACGCTAGCCGCGAAGCTAACTGCGGCTTCAGTCGAAACGCTTGTTCTTGAAAAGTCAAAAGCCCTTGGTGGCCGAGTCGCCACCCGGCGTGACGGCGAAGCCGTTTACGATCACGGTGCAGCCTTTTACTCAGACTCAGCACCCAACATCTGGCACCGGCGTTGGTCTGAATCCAACAAAGCGAAAGTTTGGTTTACCGAAAATGGTCAAAGATACATTTGCGGTACGAGCGGCATGACCAGTCTTGCAAAAGATTTAGCTCAAGATTTAAATCTGCATTTTAATGAAAAAGCCGTTCAAATTGAAAATTCGAACAATTCTGTTCATCTCTTTACTGATTCCGGAAGTGTCTTTAAAGCCAAAAAGGTTGTTTTCACCTGCCCATTGCCGCAGAGCCTAGAAATATTGAATTCGTCTTTTATTTCTTACCCCGAAAATTTGAACACTATTTCATACAGTCAGGCGCTTGTCGGTTTGTTTGAAGTAAACGGGCCTGTTGGGTTATTCGACTTTAATTTGCTTCGAACTCATTCGAATCTATTTACAATTGCGAACAATCAGGCCAAAGGGATTAGTCAAAAATTGGCATTAAGTGTCGTCATGAGTGAAAGCTGGAGCCTCGAGCATTTTAAACTGGGTGATGCTGATATTTTACAGTTAATCCAAAATGAATTGCAGCAGTATTTCAAGGCCGATCTGGTTATTCATAAATCGCAATTGAAAAAGTGGCGATACAGTCAGCCGACATCGATTTACCATGAAAAATACGTTTTGCTCGGTGATGGGCAAATTTTACTGGCGGGTGATGCCTTCGGTGGAGCAAGCATTGCCGGAGCGATTCGCTCGGCCAATGCGGTATTTGATCACCTGATTGAATCTAAATTTTAATCAGAAACGTTCGAAATGAAAAAGAGGATAGTGTTATGAAAAAAACAGATGATTCTAACCAAAAAATGAGTTTTTACCCCATCTATGCCTATTCGTTGCTACGTAGCTTGAACTTTACGGTGCAGGGGTCTTTGCTGCCGCTGATTGACCGGCTCGCAACTTCAGAAAAGCGCGAGGCCCCGAAGGATTTCAAGCAGCACATCATTGAAGCGCTACCTAAAATAAACGCGCTCCTCAAAGAAGATGCTGAAAATATTGCGGCCGGCTACTATCCGGCACAGGTTTTAGCGCCCGAAAGCCTGTGGAGTCACGCCAAGCGTTTTCCGTTCCTGATCGGCGAGGCTTTTGCCTCAGCTAAGCGCCGTAAAAACAACGTGAACAAAAGTTTTGAACTCGACACTGAAAACATCTTGAGCGAGTCACCCGAATACTACGCCCGCAATTTTCACTTTCAGAACAGCGGTTATTTAAGTTCAGAATCGGCGAGGCTTTATGAACATCAGGTTGAAATGCTGTTTTCAGGGGCGGCGAACGCCATGCGAAGGCTTATTCTTGTGGATTTAAAAAAGCGTCTTAATTTTTCAGACGGTGAGGGTCTTAATTTTTTAGAACTTGGCAGCGGGACCGGGGCGTTAACTCAATTCGTTGCGCAAGCTTTTCCGAAAGCGAACATCACCTGTGTTGATTTAAGCCCTTATTATCTGCAAGAAGCTAAAAAGAAGCTGCAAAAATTCAAACGTGTTAATTTTATTAAAGCGAACGCCGAAGATTTACCGTTTAAAGAAAAAACTTTTGATGTGGTCTATTCGTGTTACATGTTTCATGAACTTCCGCCCGCAGTTCGCAGTAAAATAATGAACGAATCAATTCGGGTTGCCAAACCGGGTGCGCTTGTCGGTGTGGTCGATTCATTGCAAAAAGACGATGATGCTGATTTTGAATGGGCTTTAAAGCAATTTCCGCTCGATTTTCACGAGCCATTCTTTAAAAGCTATGTGGAAAACCCGTTGCAGAATTTATTTGCAGAGGTCGGGCTGGTCGGTATTGAAAAAAAGATCGGGTTTTTATCTAAGTCTGTTTTGGCACAGCTAGGTTCGTCTTAGAAAATTTTATTTTCTTTGCAAATGTAAAATAAAATTTTGAACCCAGGCCGAATTCGCTTTCGGCCCAAATTTTACCGCCGTGCATTTCAACTACTCGCCGGCAGGTTGCCAGGCCTAAACCGCTTCCGGAGTATTCTTTGGTATTGAGTGTTTTGAAAGGTTCAAAAATTTTTTCTTTCATTGAAGAATCGAAGCCGATGCCGTCGTCACTGACGCATAGTCGCCACTCACTTACAGTTTCTTCATATAAATCTATTTGAATTTTAACTGTTGAGTCCTGTTTTCGAAATTTAATGCTGTTCGAAATTAAATTTTGAAAAAGTTGAATGCATAAAGCGGCGTCTCCATTGATGATCGGCAGTTTATCGCAGATAACACTGGTGTTTGTATCTTCAATCAGAGTTTTAAGGTTCATCATTGTGGCCGCTATAACTTCATTCAGATCAACAGGCTTGAACTCGATTTGCTTAGAATTTATGGTCGAATACTCAAGTAACCGTTCAACTAAAATCATTAGTCTTTGAGCATTAGCCGTAATGATGCCAAGGCTTTTCTGCACCGCGGGTGATTTTTCACCGAGGTCTTCATCAAGAAGACCCGCAAAGCTAAATATCGTCGAAAGCGGTGATCGAACATCATGGGCTACAATGGCCGCGAATCGTTCTAAATCTTCATTGCTTCGTTTTAAATCTGCGCCCAACTCTTCAACCTGCGTTTGGCGGATTTCAACGAACTCGCAACCGGCGCGTGCGACAGCCTGGTCAATATACTGGTTAATTCGATCAAAATCTTCAGGCTGTATGGCCCCGTCTTCACGGAGCACTTCACTAATTGTAAGTCTCAGCAGTTCATACTCTTTGAAGACCTCGGCAAGACTGTACTCGACGATGTTGGCACGTTGAACACCGTGTTCACGGTTGGTTTCGGAAGTATCGGACTTGTTCTGGTGCACCAAGTTTCGGTCTAGGCTGAGATTAATAGAAAGG
>JANPAD010000261.1:0-1558 GCA_031429735.1 Bdellovibrio sp.
GCCTTCTTCGGCGGCGTTGTTCCCGTCGTTGTTTTTACGGTCATTGAAGAAAAATATGGTGTGATGGCTGGTCTTATCGCCGGTATGACATTTGGCTTAGGTGAAGTTATTTATGAAGTCGTTCGCTACAAAAAAGTAAGCACCATGACTTGGATTGGAAACGGACTTCTCATCGGGCTTGGGGCCGTGTCGTTGGTTTCAAGTGACGGAATCTGGTTTAAACTTCAGCCCGCTTTGCTTGAATACGGATTTTTTATTTTTTTACTGGGCAGTTGGCTTATTAAAAAGCCATTTTTAAAATTAATGATTCAAAAACAGAATCCTGATGCTCCACAGTTTTTAAAAGATCGTATGTCCGGTATGACTCTGCGTTTTAGTCTTTTCATGTTGGCACACGCTCTACTTGCTACGTGGGCCGCTTTTGAATGGACAACTGAAGCTTGGGCTCTTTTAAAAGGTGTGGGGTTAACGGTCAGCACCGTGGTCTTCATGATTGCAGAAGTTCTGTGGACCCGTTTTAAAATAAAAAAAGAGGCAGATTTCTCTGCCTCTTTCAAAGATTCAAATCCGAAGACTTGAAGCCATCAAATTACATACAACGACGTAATCGGATTGAGTATAAAAGGCCCGCTGATACGTCAACCGAGTCGATTGAAACGTTTGTTGCGTCCATACGTGAATTTGTTACCGCTAAGATATTAGCATCAACAGTCATCATCAGATCGCGACCTGTAGAACATGGTGACCAGTCGATAGAAGTTGAGATCAATTCGTTTTTCAAGCTGTAGTTATCTGCGCGACCAGCGGCAAAAGATTTACGGAAAATAGCTGGGCGAGCTTGACCAACATAAGCGTAGCGGGCTTCAAACTGACCGCGACCACCGTTTGGAATGGCGGCGAAACCACGGTAATCAAACGCAATCAAAGCCACTTGATAACCAGGACCAAAGCTTACCGGAATACGCAAGTTACAAGATTTACGATCGAAGTTGGCGTTCATTTCCGTCGGTGCTTGTGCAACGAAGCTGTCGAACAAAACAGACAAAATAGATTGATCATCAGTTAAAGAAACTGAAGCTGATCCACCCGGACAACCTGTACCGCCGTAAGTTGGAACACCTAATCTGATTTGCGCTTGTGCCGATAAACTCAGTGCTAGAACTGCGATCGATAATAATGCTTTCATGAAATTCCCCCGTTTTGGTTTTGGTTACTTAATCTAAGCTCTCTTTATTGAGAGCACACCAGACTACATAGCAAAGGCATTGCCAACACAAATGGGGACCGTTTGTAGCCAAAAGGACACTTCAAGAATCACTTGAGGTTAAGTTTTAAGCACAAATAGCTGATTTTTGAGTGAAAACAAGGATTTAGTAAAATGTCTGATTTCTACTATAAATTTCGTTAATGACAAAGAGACACCAGTTTATGGTGCCTCTTTATATAATAATGTTGGCTTATATTTACGGAACTACTGTGTACTCAACTAGTGAGCTCGCTTTAATTGTAATATTTGATGCAGCAACTTCAGTACCGACTACCAACTGCATCGTTCCAG
>JANPAD010000262.1:0-7935 GCA_031429735.1 Bdellovibrio sp.
TAAAAAACGCCAAACGCCAGCCGATCCACGGTTTGCGTTCTTCATTGCTGACGATCAAGTCGTTCGCCACCGCAATATACGGCACTGAAAATAGTGAAATGGCCGAATTCAAAAGTGAAGAAATGATAAAGAGTAAAATGAATGTCCATGTCTCACTCATGACCGGCAATCGCCAAAGAGTCATGAAGAGCCCTACCGAAATTAAAATAGCTGTGTAGATCAACATCTTACGATGGCCTTTAAACTTATAGTACCGGTCTGAGTAAACACCGATCCACGGGTCGATGAGGGCATCCCACATAACGCCAAGGCCGATGGCCAAACTGGTCAGCGTCGGCGACAACCCCATGATGACGTTGAAGTACAGCAGCAGATAAACTTTTAAAAAAATATCGATGCTGGCCGGGCCCATTTCGGCAAGACCATAGAAAACCGGTTTTAATTTGGAAGCACGTTTTGGTGTTGTCGTTGCGTTTGTCATCGATGTCCTGATTTTAAGAATCTATTTGTTGGAGAATCATTTTTAAATAGTAACCTTCAGGAAAGTTAAGCGAGTGCGGGTGATCAAGCCCTTGGCTGCCGTAACCGACACATTTTGCACGCACACCGGACTTAATGACGGCCTTACCGACCGCCTCTTTAAAATCTTCAAACTTAACGGCACCAGAACATGTGCACGAAACAATCAGCGCTTGTGGGCCGCAGAGTTTCAGCGCCAAACCGTTCAACTTAGTGTAAGCCGCCAAGCCTGCATTGATATCTTTCTTATTTTTTACGAAAGCCGGCGGATCAGAAATAATAATATCGAATTTCATTTTCTGAAATTCCGGAATTGCATCAATAGCGAGAACATCTTTTTTATAAGTCGCAACCGGTACTTGAAAAGCCGAAAGATTCTGACTGGCTTTCTTCAGTGCTAATTCAGAGACGTCGACTAAATGCACCTCGCATTCAGCGCCCCACTGTTTCAAGTGGTGAACGATCTGCGCTGACCACTGGCCCATGTAGCAGCAGAGGTCTAAGATGCGCACGGTTTTACCCTTAAGTTCGTCCTTACGGGTTTCAAGTTGACGAAGCAAAAGCTGAATGTTCAGGGTTTGATCTAGAAAGAATCCGGTTTTTTGGCCGTCAGGCAGATTAACATTAAACAAAATTTTCTGATCGCGGTTGAGAACGCTTTGAATATGTATCGCAATATCGGTCAGGTCTTCTTCGCCGACTGTTTTCAAAATGACAGGTTCTTCGACTATCAGGCCTTCGAGTTTTCTAATATTGACGTCGTTGCGTTGCAGGATAATAGTTTCAGTCCAAGTGATGTCGCTGAACTTCTCTGTCAAGGCTTCTTCAGCCAGATTTTTGAGAATTGCTTCCCCTTGACCGTCTTTTTTGAAAGCCGTATCCATACCTGAAGTTAAAAGCTGGTACGAAAAAACTTGAAATTTCTTGCCGGCTTTTTCAAAAACGTACCGGTCAAAGATAAGACCAGGCATTTGATCAGCTTCTGAATAACAAAGCCTGAAACTTTCACGAAAGCCTTGGTTAAAACGATATTTCCATGCTTTCAACAAGCGCGCCGTTAAATGAGCCGGTGTCATTCTAAAATCTTCTTTGGCGTTGAAGCTCATCGCACGAAATGAAATCAGCGATTGCGAGTTACCGTAACCGCGGGCTAAGAATCGGCCCATCATATCTTGCAGTTCAACTTCTTCTCCGGCCGTGATACCCTTTGGACTATCCATCAGTTCATTCGAAAAAACCCAGGGGTGTTGTGCACGGGCACGAGTCTCGTGATTTCTTTTAAGTTTCCAGGCTCTCAAAATGAAACCTCAGGGTGCGCTAAGTGAAATGTATTCTGCATCAACATGGCGATGGTCGTTGGGCCGACTCCGCCCGGTACGGGCGATAAAGCATACAGATGACCTTCGGCCCCTGTGGGGTCCACATCGCCGACAAGGCCCGCTTCCGTTCGGTGAATACCGATATCAATTACGACCGCGTTCTTTTTAAAATCGGAGGCTTTGAGAAAATGAGGTTTACCCACAGCCACAAAAACAAAGTCGAAATTTTTAACCATTTGTTTGAGGTCGGAAGTTTTCGAGTGCGCCAAAGTGACCGTCGCATTTTTTTGGTTGAGCAGATGAAAAAGCGGAAGTCCCACAATCAGACTGCGTCCGATCACCAGAACATTTTTGCCGCTGACATCAATTTTGTAGTGCTTCAGCATTTCAATAATTCCGCTCGGTGTGCACGAAGCGGTTTTTTGGCGGCTGCCCGCAAGCAGACCTAATGAAGTCGTCGTTAAACCATCGGCGTCTTTTTCGGGAGAGATCAAATCGGTCATGCTTTTTGGTTCAAGACGTGAAGGTAGCGGCAGCTGTAAAAGTATTCCGTGCACTTCCGGGTTTTGATTTAAGTCTAAAATTTGTTTTTTGAGTTGTTCAGCTGTGGTGGCGTCAGGTAAGCGAATCATTGTTGATTTGAAACCAAGCTCTGCACAGGCTTTTTGTTTGTGAGAAACATAAACCTGACTGGCGGGATCATCTCCGACGAGTACGACCGCCAGATGAGGCGCCTTCAGCCCGTCTTGAAGACGAGTTTTGATTTGGCTGTAAATCTGTTCGGCAACCGGTTTACCCTTGAGTTGAAGCATAGCACCACCCGCCCCTCTAAAATGGTCTGAAAAGTAAAGAAAATCAACGACTTAAATGGCGCTTGACCCTACGCCCGCGGTGTTTTATCTTGCCGACATATCAGGAGGCTTACGTGGCTGAAAAAGTGAAACTTTCTAAAGATGGTAACTCAATCGATTTTGTTCAATCTGAAAGCATTCCTTCGTCAGTTAAAAAGTTCCGCCAAAGCCCTGAAATTGAAGGTTTCTACCGATTTATTTTTGAAAACGATCTGCAAAAAGAAGTTTTCGAAATTTTAGAGCGCATCGTTAATGAACGTAAATTAAAACGTAAGGCTGAAAAAGCTGAAGCGGCTCCCGCGAAAGCGATTGCAAAAAAAGCAGCAGCTGAAGCCGAAGCGGCTCCTGCAAAGGCTGCTGCCGCAGCTGCGGCAGCAGCTAAAAAAGCTGAAGCGGTTAAAGTTGAAGCTCCAAAAAAAGCTGTCAAAGAAGCTGCTAAACCGATTCTCAAAAAAGGCGCTTCTGTTCCGGCGGCAAAAAAAGCTGCGGCACCAGTTAAAGCTGCGCCCAAAGCAGCCGCTAAAAAGGCTCCTCCCGCTAAAAAAGCGGCTCCGGCTAAAGCGGCAAAAAAACCGACCAAAAAGAAATAAATCCGAATTTCAGATCTCAAATTCAAATGTTCTCACGGAACACCTCGTCTCCTTCTTGCAAATCATGGCTTGAAGAAAAAACGAGGTGTTTATGTTTCCGCTCCGTCAAAAAAAAGGACAAGGTTTAGTTGAGTACATGGTTCTCGTCGCACTTATTGCCATCGGCACGGTGGGCGTCGTTCGAGTTGTGGGTTCAAATATCGCCGTGCAATTTGAAAACATTAATCGCGGGCTTGGGTCTAAAACCGCTTCTCAGCTGCAAACCCAAAGTGCGGATTCAAGTCTACTTAATAAAAAAGATCTCTCTGACTTTCTGCAGGGGGCCCGCTGAAGGCGCAATCAGGCCAAGCCTTGATTGAAGCTCTTTGGGCCGGTCTGTTGCTGATGAGTTTTTTTGTTTTGTGTATCAGCACATCTTTTAAAATAGTCGAGAATCTGCGTAATGAAGAAAAAGAACTGCAAAAATCGATTTGTCGCCTCGCCCGCGAAGGCGCTTTGCACGCGGCCGCCTGCGACGAAGCCACGGCTCCAAACTTTAAATAACGGGTTTGCACTTATTTCTACGTGCATGCTGATTCCGGTCATCATGAGTGCGGTGGCACTGACCTACGCTTCGTATTTTAGACTCGTGCTGACTGATCAGGCGACTTCAGATTGTTTGTTAGATGCCCTTGATCAATTAGAGAACCTGCCCGTCAGCGTAAATCAACAGAAAGTTACTTTATCACGCGTGATCGAAAGTGTTCATCTGACCCTAAACGGATACGAAATTTTTAAAGAAAGGAAACTTGAATGTGGCGCAGAATTTATAAATCAAAACGGAAGCCGTCATTATTATCTGATACCGGCCAAATCATGATTGAAGCAGCGGTCTCGGCCATTTTGATGTTTGTCATCATGGCAGCGTTGGCCCAACTGATTGAAGACAAAAAACGCCGGACGTCGTCCTTTTCAAAAGTTAAAACACGCATTGAGGAATTAAATGGATCTCAAAAAAATAACTGAACAGCATCGGTTTTTAATTCTGGGGCTGACGGCTTTTTGTGTGCTGTATTTTGTTTTATACAGGCAAATGAATTCAGATTTGAAAGAAGCTCCGAAAACAATTGAAAAAGTGCAGGCCGATACTTTTATACCTGCTGGGTTTGTTTTAGTTCCAATCAAACTTGAAAACAACCAGGCGGTTTCGGGCTTGGTCGATCAATTTGCTATCGTTGATGTCTATGCCGTAAGCGCCACGACACAATCAAACGAACTTGTCGCTGAAAAGGTTAAAATGCTGCGTGCGCCGCTCGATCCGAACCAGTTTGCAGTTTTACTAAAAGACGATAAAGCACGAGAAATTTTGCAACTCAACGGCCGGTTTTCAGTTGTGCTGCAGAACCGCCACGTTGTCAGCGCCATGACTGAAGTTCAACAATTGTTAGCCGAAAGTGGACGCCAAAGACTTTTACAGGAGCCTTTGAAAAACGAACCGCTGCCTAAGGTGCTGGCGGCTTCAACGTCAAAACCGGAAACCGTTCCCCAACGAGCCATGTCTGTTATCAAAGTGAAAGTCGAATATGCACGCTAGACTATTAAAGCAGGGATTGTCCGTTAAAATAGACCTGTCGCACAGACTCTTCATCAATTTCGGTGTGTGATGGGCACCAGTTGCGGTCAGGGTGCTGATGATAAGAAATCCAGTCAGCTTGTAATTTCGGCACGCCCCAAGCGGAACTTTGAATCAGGGCTTTTGAGTTGTCGAAGAGTGAGGGTCTTTCAATCGGAGAGTCACTGCCGAAAAAGAATGGAATCTTATTTTTTCTGAGCAATTCCCATTGAAAAAGATTTTTAACCAAAGATTCGGGCAATACCGATTTTAACCAGGGCGAATCGCTAAGCCATTGGCAAGGTTGCATATAGCATGTCACGTGAAGCGGTTTCATCATCTGTAAGGTTTCGTGTGATAGAATTTGAACATGTTCCAGGTGTAAACGCCCCAAAATGCCATTGGCCGAAACTTCGCGCGCAGCTTTTACCGCCACGGCTGAAGCTTGATCGCCGATGGTATGAATAGCAACGTGCTGACCCGCGCGCCACGCGGTTTCGATTAAAGTTTTAATATCTTCGTAGGGCCAAATCAAAACACCGTTCTGACTTGTACCAAGGTAATTCTGTGAAATATAGGCCGTCTTCGAACCTAAAGATCCGTCGATAAAAATTTTAACTCCCATCACGCGTAACTGTTGAGATTGATCCGCCTGCAAAATTTTTATTTCTTTTAAAACATCTTCAAGCTGTGACAAGTTTTCAGCCGTCACAAACGATTCAACACAAACGGTCAGTTTTTTCTGATCTTCCATTTCGCGCAGAATATTCCAAAAAAATGAATTCATCGAAAGATCGCGCACGTGAGTAAAGCCTGCTTTGTTAAATATATTCTGTGAAGCAGAAAAAAAATGACGGTGCAACTGAGGACTGAAATCCGGCAACATCAAAAGAGCCTGAATATGCGCCTGATCAAATAAAATACCGGTGGGTTCTCCGGCTAAATCTCTTTCAATACGGCCGCCCACAGGGTCTTTAGAAAAGTCATAGCCGCGTAATTTAAGCTCGGAAAGCGCTTTCGAATTCAGCCAAGAGGCATGCCCATCGACGCGCGAAAAAAAAAGTGGCTGCTGTGAATTTAACCGATCAAGAAGTGTTTTATTAGGCAAAGCTTGCGACGACCAATTGAGGTGATTCCAGCCGAAGCCGACAATCCAATTTTGTCTTTGATGATGCGGCAGTAATGAAAGTTTTAAAACATCTTCAGCGCTAGTTAAATGATTAAGGGTTAAACCCTCAGCCACCTGGCCCGTGGCCCAAAAGTGTGTGTGGCTGTCATAGCAATTAATAATTTTTTGAAAACTCATGGAAAGGTCAACTCGCGCAAGATCTAGCGACCGCGAGTTGTGCCTTGGCCAGGTTGAGGTGAACCCGGAACTCCCGGATTGTAGCCTGGAGCGCCACCCGGATTGTAGCCCGGAGCTCCGCCCGGATTGTAACCCGGATTATATCCTGGAGCACCGCCCGGAGCACCGTATGACGGATTCGAATATCCACCCGGCATTGGAGCGCCGATTTGCGCGCTTCCGTAACTTGTACCCAGATTAAAGCTGCCGCCGAGGTTGAAACCTCCGCCGATTGAACCGCCGATCGATCCGCCGCCACCCATACCGTTATTAGAATAGTAAATCTGCTGCAACTGCATGTTGAGCTGTGCAATTTGTTGTTGAAGTTGAGACGCCTGCTGTTGGCGTTGCTGAACTTGTTGGTAGTACTGCACTTGTTGTTGATACTGTTGTTGAGCGTACTGCTGTTGTTGCTGATAGTACTGTTGCGCCGCTTGTTGTTGTTGCTGCAACAATTGCAATTGGTACTGGGCACTCAACTGACCGTTCAATCCGAATTGGCCACCGCCACCAAATTGTCCGGAAGAATCAAAACCCGGTTGACCGAATTGTCCGCCGCCACCGCCGCCAAACTGTCCACCTAAACCGAATTGACCGCCTAAACCGAACTGTCCGCCACCGCCGCCGTTTCCGCCGACATTACAAGGGAAGGTAAAGCACATTGCCATATTTCCGTTACCTGGAACTTGGCCGAACTGTCCGCCACCGGTTCCGCCGAATGGGCCATTGAAGCCGCCATTCATATTCAAACCCGGATTAAATGCACCGCCGCCCCAAGGCGCACCGTACATATTTTGCGGATAACCGAAAGCTCCACCCTGCGCGCCGGCCGGGCCGTAAGCTCCGCCACCACCACCAAGATTTAAAGAACCGTTTGCACCTAAACTAAATGGACCGCCACCGCCAATAGTGCTTGCGCAACCATAAGCTCCCGGGCCTGTCAGACCATTAATCACACCTGAAATACCAGCTTTATAATAAGGATAACCATAAGAGCTGTCTGAAGGATAACCTAACTGAGCTGCATTTTCGTTGGCCGCTTGCTCTGCGCGCTTTCCGACGTACATCAAACCTAAACCACCGATAACATTTGAAATTGTCGAACCCCAATCACGCTGAGGTCTTTGATATGAGTAACCGCGGTTGTAGGCATCGCAATTTTCACAACCGGCTTCGGTTTGCATTCGCGATCTTCTTTCGATTTCAGCCATCGCACGAGCATCGTTGATGCTGGCGTTACGGTCAGCTATGTCTTCGTCGAGATCTTCTTCTTCTTGGGCTGCATTACTCTGTTCAGCAGTTGCTTTGCGATAGCTGGCCAAGGCTTTAGAGCATTCTGAAACATTCACAGCACGTCGACTACGGCCTTCTTCTTGCGGTCTTAAACTTTCGTCGCTGCAAATTGCAGAGCTCACAGCTCCACGACCGTTCCCGGCGCAGTAGTTACCACGAGTTCCCTGTCTTTCAGTCCATTTACCGACGAGAAGTTCCGGAACAGGTTCTAAGTTATCGCAATCAACTTGCGGCTGAACCGCTACGGTCGCATCACCTGAAACTGTGACTGCTGCTGCCCCTGCCGGAGTCGCGCAACGATTAGCTAAAGATTGGTATTGATTACATCGCTTTGCACTTTCAATATGAGTACCGAGTAAAAATTCTACAACTTCAGAATCAAAATATTTTTCGATTTTGCGTCGTAGTGAATTTTTAGTCACTTGAG
>JANPAD010000263.1:0-6702 GCA_031429735.1 Bdellovibrio sp.
CGACAGACCACCCACAACCGCGTCTTCCAAATTAACGACAACATCCACACCGCGTGTCGGACAATTGAAGAACGGAATCGTTAGCGGATCATGGCGCTGAGAAATATCAACACCTTTAGCGTTCGAAGGAATGAGGGCGCAAGTGATGCCGACATCTTCGCCGCGGCCTAATAAGTTTTCAGGGTCACGTAATCTGAATGCTAAACCGACTACCGTCGACATACCCGCCAGAGTGATCCAGCGTTTATTCCAATTGATACGAAGTTGTAATTGGCCGTCAGCGCCGCGGAAAACAACGCCCGAAGAAGAAATAGAGCCGGCATCAGAACCCGCAAGCGGTTCTGTCAAACCGAAACAAGGAATTTCAGCACCCGAAGCCAAACGTGGCAACCAGTGTTTCTTTTGCTTATCAGTCCCGTAGTGAATTAAAAGTTCTGCAGGTCCGAGAGAGTTTGGAACCATAACCGAAATAGAGGTCGGCAAAGATCGTGAAGCAATTTTCATGACCACTTCAGAATGGGCCATCGCTGTAAAACCAAGACCACCGTATTCTTTCGGAATAATCATACCGAAGAAACCTTTTGCCTTCAAAAAATCCCAAACCTCTTTCGGCACTTCACGGTGCTGCCAGATTTTCCAAGGATCACAAAGGCGACAAAGCTCTTCAACTGGTCCGTCAACGTAGGCTTGTTCTTCTGGAGTTAATTTCGCGTAGGGCTCAGTTAAAATTTTTGCAAAATCAGGCTTCCCTGAAAAAAGATCTTTTTCAATCCAAACAACACCCGCTTCAAGTGCGGTACGTTCAGTCGCTGAGATTTGTGGAACGACACCGAGTTTTTGCAGCAAACCCATGACAAAGTTTGAAACTAAAATCTGCCGAACCGGTTTGATCAGGAAAATCAGCATGATCACTGCAAAAGCGATCAGCAAGCCGTTCGGTGCACCGAAACCAAACAACATCATCAGGCCCGCAACCGCCCAAACAATAAGTGGTAAATCAAAAAATCCGATAAAAAGAAGAAGAAAGACTGAGGCTAATATCCACAGGCCGCATTGACCTGACTGGCAGAAGTAGCCGCTCCATTGAGATAGTGATTCCACGTGGTGCTCCTTTAATTAAGATAATACACTTACACTTAATTGGAGCACGGCCCGAAGGCTCTGGCAAGTCGAGCAAAAACTCTAAAAATAAAAACCCGATTCTTTAGGAATCGGGTCTCAAAAAATAACTTTTGAATGAAAACGACGAACTATTTGTTTTCTGTAGGTGCGGGAGCTGCTGGTGCTGCTTCAGCCGGAGCTGCAGGCGCTGCATCAGTTGAAGCTGCCGGAGCTGCCATTTGAGCTTGTTCAGCAGGAGCTGCTGCGGCTTCAGGAGCTGCTTGTTCAGGAGCTTTTTTAGAGCAAGTAAAGCCTGTTGTTAAAGTTAATGCTAAAACAGCTGCTGTTGCGAAAACGACCTTTTTCATATTTGTTCCTCTCAAAATTAGGTTGTTAGTTAACGGGTTGAAAATGTCATAAGATAAACCCAAAGTCCAACAGGTTTTTAAACCGGATGTTTTTTACCTTTGGCATTTCGGACACCAAAAAGTACTTCGCCCGGCCATGACCTTTTGCTTAATGGGCGTGTGACATATTAGACACTCTTGTTTTTCTCGACCGTAAACCGAAAACTCATTCTGATAAGAGCCCTCTTCGCCCTTCGTATTACGATAGTTTTCGATCGTTGAGCCACCCTTTTGAATCGCGCGGCTCAGTATTTTTTTCGATTTCTCCCATATCATTTTATACTTTTCGTTATTTACTTTTGAGCACTTTTTAAGCGGTGACACGCCGGCCGCAAAAAGAATCTCGGACGCGTAAATATTACCAATACCGACCACCATTTTTTGATTCATCAAAGCGGTTTTAATCGGCGCTTGCAGAGTTTTAAATTGCCGGGTCAATAGCTCAAAGTCTGTCATCGGCTCCAGCGGTTCGACCCCGTAACTAGAAAAACGCTCATTCAGTTTTTCGGTCGGCCAGACCTCAATAAATCCGAACCGCCGCGGATCCGAATACACAAAAAAGCGGTTTTGGCCTATCACCAACACAACATGATCATGCTTCTGTTTTTTCCAACCTGCTTTTTCTTCGCGCCAGGCACCGGTCATGCCCAAATGTGACACGACGACGTGGTCTGAAAACTGAAACAAAATGAATTTAGCGCGCCGACGGATTTTTAAAATTCTTTGGCCGATTAATTTGTTTAATTTAGTCTTAGGCAAAACCATACGCAGATCAGCACGATAAAAGATCCAGTCCTGCACCAACGCCTTGGGGCCGATCATTTCACTTAAATTACGGACAACAATTTCGACTTCGGGTAGTTCTGGCATGCTATTTTTCTATTTGAAAGCGCCTCAATTAGCAAATGAATTTGCTCAAATCAAGGATCGTTTCATCATCTCATTTTGAGAGGAGAAAACTGAAGGTGTCAGCCTAAATTGTTTTTCTTGCGCTGCAATTTCGACCACTTTCTTTTTATTCAATATGATAGCGACGTCACTTGACGATCGCCATGGCACCCCGCTTGCAATTTATTTAAGTAAGATTTCACGATCGTTTCATAAGGAGATTTCGATGGTACTTAATATGGCACTTAAAATGATCACCGTTTTAAGTTTGGTATTAGCCTCATGCCTTTCGCAGGCGGATGCGGCTGATGAGGCCTGCGGAGAAATCGATCTACGCCAAGACCTCTGCCCGAGCGGCCAACCGCGCCTGCCCGCCTTGCGTAACCAAGGTAACACGAACTACTGTTTTGCTTACACACTTACCGATTACTACTCTTTTTTGACCTGCTCCAACTTGTCGGGCTTGAGTGCCGGTCTTTTAACGAATCTGGCCGCATTCGAAGCTGACCCTACGAACGATAAAACCGGCCAGCCACCCAGCGCGGAAAGACTTAACCGCGGAAGCACGATTGAAAATGCAGATCGCTACATTCGTTCACGCGGTGGCATCTGCACTGAACAAGATTACCCTTCCGACCGCGAAGAAATCGGCGGCAAATCAGAAGACTCTCTTGACGCTTTTTTAGAGCCGATTTGGCAAAACCGCAATCAACGAAATGTGTTGAACTGTACACCCCAAGCGCTGCCTTCGCTAACTTGGAGAACACTTCTGAATTATGATGCGAATATCCGCCACACAATTCACGATGAACTTTCTCATCATCGTCCGGTTCCGATCAACTATCCGGGCGAAGTCGTTAGCGTAGCCAAGTTAGCCCCCCGTTCACAGCCTTCACATTATGTTATGATTGTCGGCAAAAAAAGAATCGACGGCGTTTGCCACTTACTGGTTCGCGACCCGACACCGGTGACGGAAACACCCTGGGTTATGGACAACGGCTATGTTTGGGTGCCAGAAACAAAGATGATCGAACAAATCCGCGAAGTTTCAATCAGTCAATAGCAGGCCGATTGATAAAACTTACAGGCCAAAACCCGGTTCGTCTAAAATTTCAACATTCGAAAATTCACGAGGGCTAATAGAGGCCCTCGGCGTGTTTTGGCCCCGGAACCGCATTAGATTTTTCATGGACATGAATTCAAAAAATAGAAATCAAAAAACTCTCAAAAATTTCCTGCTGTTTTTAACTTTGTCCGGTGCCATTCATTCAACCGCCCTTGCAATGGATTTTTCAGGTATCGATGTGCAAACAATCCGCATCGGCACGCGCGCCCCGGGAGAGTTAAAGACAAATGCCTCTTACGACGCCCGCTTCAGAAGAGACTGCCTGGCCCGCTTCGGCGCCAAGTATGAATTCACGGGCTACACGGCCGAGCAAAAGCCCCGCGCCATGACTCCGTTCGAAGTCGCCTATTTGACGGCTTTGCAAAACCAAATCATCGATTATTATAATCGTAATCCGCAAGCGCCCGACCTAGGTGCACGCGTGACGGCTTTCAACCAGATCGTCGCTGAATTTACATTAACCGAAACCACTTACGCCATGTGTACCTCGTTCGGCCCGTCGACAAAGCCAAAACGGCAACAGGAATGGGATCAATTCCGCGTGAATATCGAAATGTTTCTAATGCGGCACGGATATTATAACATCAAACTTAAAGTTTTGGGATTTCTCGGATTGTAATTCGGTTTATTTTTTGAGATTTAAATTCTGATCGTCTTGTTTGTAAAACTGAAGCAAAGGTTTCAGTATTTTCCATTCGGCTCTGGCCTGCGATTTGTCTTTTTCGAATTTTTTCACGCGCGCTTCTTCATGCGTGTAGTAGAAAGTCGTAACTGACTTATCGCCCGTATATTCTTTTTCAACGTTTTCAATATTTTTGAGCGTATCATCAACGAACACAATGGCTTTAAACTGAGAACCGGTTTTTTTCAGAATTCCTTTTAAAATCTGCCCTTTGTTTTGACCTGAACCCATGACAATTCCGTCTTGAAAACTGATCAGGCGTGCATTTTCGATTCCGTCCGGTTTGAATGTTCCAGGATAGCCGCCTTCGGGACCAATGGCGCTGGCTTTAAAGTTTGTGTCAATTCGGTCGAGCTCTATTTCAACATCGTTACGGTAGAGATCACCACGCGAAGTCAGAACAATGCTTTTAATTTTCATGTCCTGAATCGCTTTAACGACCGCCGGAGTTTCTTTTTCAGTGGCGTGCATTTGACCCAAAGCAAAAAGTTTGTAATGCAAATCATAAAGCTCAGATTGACTGCTGACCCAAGCTTCTTTTTTGTTTCCGGATTTAAGCGCCGTCTGCTGCCAATGGTACCATTGGTCACTGCCGGCATCTTGATTCATGGCCATCAATGTATTATCGAAATCATAAACAACCAGAACCGATTCGGCGCCGAGATCAGCTTTTTTTTGAGTGACGAATTTCTGAACATCCTGAATTTGCGAAGTGGTGATACGTTCAGCAGATAAACCCGAAACGGCATACAAAGAAATTAAAAGAATTGCACTTTTCATGCGACCTAGCATAGGCTTATCAGATGCAAAAACAACAAAATAGTTTTAGCCATATTTTATTCAACATCCTGATTCCGATCATCATCTTAAACAAAGGTCATAAGTTCGGGCTCGATGCTAAACTGTCTTTGTTGCTGGCTTTAAGCTTCCCACTTTTCTTTTCGATCCGCGCGTTGATGAAAGATAAAAAAATCGATTTCATTTCCTTGCTCGGCCTCCTGAATGTTCTGGTTTCGGGTATTTTCACCCTCATGACTTTAGAAGGCATGTGGTTCGCTATCAAAGAAGCGGCCTTCCCGCTGCTGATCGGCAGCTTCGTCTTAGGCTCAAGCTTTACTAAAAAACCTTTCTTCCAAACCGTCTTCCTAAACCCGACAACCTTCAACGTCGACAAAGTCGAAGCCCAACTCAGCACCGAAGAAAAAAAGAACGACTTCTTTGTCCTGATGCAAAACCTCACAAAATGGCTCTCCGTCTCCTTCTTGCTGAGTTCAATCCTCAATTTCGGTTTGGCGTTATTTATCTTCACACCGCTCTCAGAAGCTCTGACCAGCAGCGAAAAACAAGAGGTCTTGAACGAACAACTCAGCCAAATGCATTTGTACTCATTAGGCGTAATCCTAGTCCCTTCAATGCTTTTTCTCGGAACTCTGATCTTCTTCGCCTTTAAAAAAATCAACAAAATCACCGGCCTCACAACCGACGAGCTGATCAAAAGCTAAATCTTGAGATTGAGCGAAATTTAATTCTAGAAGTCGAAGTCAGGTGGCGGAGGCGGAGGCGGAATGTTCATATCTCCGTTGCCGTCGAACGGCGTAATACCCGTACTTGAATCAAAGATAGGCGGCGGCGATGCCGGCTGAATCTCTTCAAAGCTTTCAAACGCCGGAGGAGCTGCGGGGAAATCAACAGCCGGGGCAAAATCAGACGCTGGCGGCGGTGCCGGTGGCTGGTAGCCTCCGCCAATTGAAGTTCCAGATGAGCCACCGAAACCCGTTCGGCCTCCGGCACTAACCCATTTATTGTTGCTACGATCACGTAAACTGTAACGCGGACGACCTCCAGCAAGACCGAGTTCTTGCAATTCAAGACTGCCTATATTGTCGTCTTTGATCTGCTTTTGAACTTGATTGCGGACATTCACCTGAATTTTACGATTGCGTTCGTAGATAGCGGCTTCCGACTCTTTGTCATCCAAATATTCAAGATACTCAGCACTCTTCACGCCGGGGCTTCTGAGCTTTTTTTCTTTTTTGTATTCACGCAGACCGCGCTCGCGCACGAGATCCCACTTTTCTTGATCTTCGAGAAATGCCCCGAGCGCCTTTTCCCGTTCGTCGTCGAAAACTTGATTGATTTGCCCCTCTTCTTTAAAGGCCTTTAACCGATTTAAATTTTGGTTTGCATCAATTTTCAGCGACTTCAAAAGGTTCTCGTCTGTTTCCGCAGCGCGAACAGTCGCCACACTCAGAAGTGCCGCGAAAAACAAAAAGGCCAGATAAAAAAAAGAACTTTTTGGATACACCCAAATATTATACTTCACCCCGTTATGGCTGCGTTTTTTTTTCAAAAAACCAACCTAAATCACGACCTTTGTCTTTACTCATGTATCAATTTGAGCTAGCCTCTCGAGACTTATGGAAACACTACTTCACATCGTTCAATTTTTTGCCCAAACCCTGATAATCGTTACGGCCATAGTCGTCATCCTGATCACC
>JANPAD010000264.1:0-9323 GCA_031429735.1 Bdellovibrio sp.
TGAATCCACCCTTTTCTAAGCAGGCAGTGGATTATTTAGCTCAAAATTCGAAATGACGTCGCCGAGGAGATCGTTGAAAGTATCAATTTCAGAAATATTACGACCGATTAGTTGGTCGAGATTTTTATTTGCGGCCAGGAACTTTTCTGCAAGCCGACCGGTCAATACAACATTGTAGCTTCCATCCGGACGACGCTCGACTTCAACGCAGTCCTTGTCACTTGCAATAACGAAAGAGTTCTCGATTTCCCGTATCAATTGCGAGCGGCGTTTTTTTTGTAATTTAGTGTTTTGAAACATACAATCCGTGTTGCAAGTCAGAGCCCGCTTCAGATTAAAATAAAATACGCAATGAAAGCTAATGAATCCGGATTTCGGTTTTTATTTTGTAGACCGTTCATTTGCACCGTAGGACCAACGATTAAAAAAGAAGAAGAAAAATTGGCGTTCCCAAATCGACGAATTTAGAACGGCGCTGGGGGAGGGGAAGCCGGTTAAGTTGTTGAAATAATTAAGGTGTGGTCCCAAGGAGGTGTCGAACTTTGACCAAAAGATATGTGCAATTTGGCAGCAGGGCTTTGACTACAAATCCCTTAATTCATCCTTAACACTCAAAAGAAAAGGATCTGAATTCAGAATTGATTCTGTGGTAATTGTCAGATCAACTCTTTGCTCATCTAAGGCAAATTCAAGTTCAGATTTAATTTTGAACTTCATATCGAGTATTTTTTTATAACTTAATTCCGGGCAGAGTAAAATCAAATCTATGTCGCCACCTTTTTTATCATCATAAAGTCGGCTGCCAAAAAGAAATATTTTGCAACTGGGCAAAAGCTGAAATTCGTTTAAAACGTTCTTAATTTTTGAAATTTCATTCTGCGAAATTCTCATGTTGTTAGCCTCGTTCGGAGGCCTAATATTAAAGGCGATAGCTTCAACATCTTTTTAAAAATGAGATCCAAATCCGAATCACTGTAATCATGCACGATAACATTTCTTAAACTTCGAATTTCAAGCCACAACCCAGTGTCTTCAATTAATTTTAGTTTTTCTGCACGATTTAAATAATCTCTGAATGAGCCATCAAATCCTGGATCATCTTTTTGTACGGCAGCTTTAATATATTTTGAAAGAAAGATATCAGCGGTTCTTGAAAATCTTGTGGCAAAACCATCCCATGTTTCTAATTCTTGTTCTGATAAGTCGTTAGGATTTGTACTGAGCTTTAAAACGCGAGCGTATGTATATTCAAAATACTTTAGTGATTTAACAATCTTTGTATAATAATAGCCGGTTAAATCTTTAGAAGCTTCCATCGTTGGATTGAAAATCTCGTGATTTATTATTTTTGTCACGGGGTAATTGATTTTTTGCTCCTTTAAAGAGCAATTGGCGTCCCCTGTGGGATCTTTGTAGAAACCGTCACAGCATTCCATTTTTGTTCAGCGAGTTTTCCTGAATATGCATACCCGTCGCCAACTCTTTAACTATTTGTGTATTATTTGCTAGCTATTTGCAAGTCACCTCGATAGTTCGCAACTGAGCCGGAAATAAAATTAAACCGGTTGCCCCCGCCGCTGAAATTTTTGTTGTCAGATAGCCTTTAGGACTTACTTCTTTCGCTTTCTTAAAGCACATTCCAGGACCGAAGAAACAAAGTGGCAAGGGCGATCTCGACGACCACGGCCGACAAGATGCCTGGCCCGGCATGCCCTGTAGCGAACTCGAAGACGCCGAGCGCAGCCAGAGAAAGGCAAGCAACGTACAAACCTATAGTTAGCGCAGTGCGCGTGTGTGACGGCTGCGCATCCCGCGCCAGAACGAACATGACACCAAAACCGAGAAAGCGAGCGGCTGCTCGCCTTGCAATGAGGCCGACTGGATAGGAATACTGAATGCCCCACATTTCGAGCAGCAGGCTGGGGGCAAGGAGCCATGTGCCGGCTAAAGCGAAGCAGATCACTGAGGCGGCAATTGCAATAGTTCGAAAGCTAAGACTCATGGCGATATTTCCTTTTGTAGGCCTAACGTTTGTGATCCGATCGAGCGAGGGGTTAGGCCGAATGCGACGGCTCGGCGATGCCCGCAAGCACAGCAGGGGGATGGTAAATACTCTTCTGGAAATTCGACTCCGAGTGAGTGAAAAATTGCATACGATCAGTTTAAGCCCCTTCAGCGTGTGTATTATTTGCTAGCTATTTGCAAGTCACCTCGATGGTTCGCAACTGAGCCGGGAATAATAGTAAACTGGTTGCCCCCGCAGCTGAAACCTTTGTTGTCAGATAGCCTTTAGGGCAGACTTCTTTCGCTTTTTTAAAGCACATTCCAGTCTCGCTAGCACATTCGATGACGAAAGCTTCCTTGCCATCAGGGTCGCCTTCGTTTTTGTAGGCTGTTGCACATGAAGCTAATGCCGATAACATCATCAGTAACACTATTTTTCTTTTCATTTTTTTCTCCTTTTTTAGCTAAGTTCAGAAATTTTGATAGCTATATTGCCCTTGCGATGCCTTTTGTCGACGTAAGCATGGGCTTTGCTGATTTCATCCATTGAAAATACTTGATCCAACACGGGCACAAACTTCTTTTCAGCAAATAAATTTGCAATTATTTGCAATGTGAGCAAATTTTCAGGAATTGGCGCTGCAATAATTTTTTTACTATTTTTTAAATTCACAAACGGAGCTTTCAAAAGTTGAGGTAAATCGCCCGAAACTAATAAGAACTTTCCCTGTTGAGTTAACGAATTTTCAATTTGTGCAAAGCTCAAATTTCCGACGCTGTCTAAGATGTAGTCGTATTGAATTCCATTTTTGGTAAAATCGATAGCGTTGTAATCAATCACGAAATCTGCACCAAGCGATCTGACGAGTTCGCTGTTTTGACTACTGCTCACTGCAGTCACTTGTGCTCCAAGATACTTAGCAATTTGAATTGCAGCGCTGCCGATAGAACCAGAAGCACCATTTATCAAAACAGATTGTCCTGCTTGGACTTTGCCTTTAATGACTAAATACGACCACGCGGTTGTGAATCCAAAACTGATTGTGGCAGCCTCTATAAAACTTAGGCAATCCGGTTTGTTAACGATCACTTTATTTTCATTTAAGCAGTGGAATTCAGCATAGGCGCCCATTTTTGCCCCTACTTGAGCTATTACTTTGTCACCAATTTTAAATTTGCAAACGTTCTTTCCAATACCAACAACGATTCCAGATAGCTCAGTGCCTAATATTTTTTGCCGAGGCGTATTGAATCCAAAAATGAGGCGCGCAATAAATTTAAATCCGTAGGGCATGCTTAAACTTCGCAGCCGCCAATCAGCGGTTGTCGCAGAGGTTGCAATGGTTCGAATGAGGATTTCATTATTTGAAGGAATCGGCGTTGGTACTTCGCTTAGTTTTAGTACCTCTGGACCACCATAATTTTCGTAAATAATTGCTTTCATGAATAGGCTCCTAGTACAATTACACTAAGCTTATTGAAGCGCAGTTTCTTGATAGTTTGTGCTTTCTTTACCGATATATTTATAAATAAGGACCTGTAAATAATGGCTATTACTAATATTGAGCGGATAAACAACTTAGTGGATCATATTGAGGCCCACTTAGATCAAGACATTAATATACTTGAATTGGCAGGCTCTTTTGGCATGTCGCCCTGGCATTTTCAAAGGCTATTTAAAAGCTTAATTGGGGACGCGGTGGGGTCGTACACAAAGGGGCGTCGCCTTACTTACGCTGCAAAGTTACTGATAGACACTAAGCAAAGTATTTTAGACATAGCCCTTCAAGTCGGGTTTAATTCTCACGAGGCCTTTACGCGATCTTTCAAGGCGCAATTTAGTTTTACACCAAAAGAAATTCGTTCGTTGAGGCCAAGTATTAATTTAAGCGCGAAGCCAGTTTTAACAGCGCAACTGATTCATTTTTTGTCTACAAGAATTGAAAAAGAACCCACAATTCAAATGATGCCAGCTCGGCGGGCTATTGGTTTTGAAATTGAAATTGCCTCGCCATTTGTTGATTCAGTACATTGTTCAACGATAGCAGAGCCGTGGATTAAACTGTTGCCAAGAATTCCTGAAATTGTGAGCGATATGTACAACGCGAATCTGTTAGGTGTAACCATGAGTTCATCAGGGAATTTTACAGAAGAAATACTAAAATATGTTGCAGCTGTCGAGGTTAGTGATTCTTTTCGCAAGCCTGACGATATGGTTGAAATTGTTATCCCTGAGCAGTTGACGGCTACTTTTGAAATATCAAGCAATGTTCAAGATGATAATTTAAAACAAAAAGTCGATAGTATTTATGGCTATTGGCTCTTGAATGCAAATTACGATCGTGGCCATGGCAATGACTACGAGATTTTCACAAATATTGTAGATGCTATTTCAGGAAAATTCGATGCGCGCTACATATTGCCAGTTAAGCCATTGATTAAAAGCCCCTAAAGCCCCCATTAAAAAATGGTATAGTAAGGACTTCTTTCTGATGTTGATTTTGGAAAGTGTGCTTTATAGTGTTCTGGAATTGATTTCTGACGGTTCTACGCCGGAGAAATTGGCGTTCCCAACTCCACGAATTTAGGACTGCGTTGGTGGAAGTGAAGCCGGTTAAGTTGTTGAAATGATTAAACTGTGGTCTTAAGTGTATTTCGAACTTTATGCTGGGTCCCCTTTATTGAACACAGCTTGAAAATTCATTCTACTGTTGAACGACAACTACAGGTATAAACGAGGCAAGCGAACATATAACCTCTTGAATCTCATTTTCACCGTAGTTCATACTTTTCATTACTGATTTGACATCTCCGCCAGCAGATAAGAAATCTCCATTTGTTACTTTGAGATGCTTGTGTGCGGCGGCCATGTCTTTACCATGATATTCTGCTTTTCCACCAGTTCCGGCGACCAGAAAGTCAGTCACATTTTTTATGAAACTGGCTTTTTTAACATTTTTAAACATATGGCTAATTTTTTCATTCTTTGAGTGGGCTGCCAAAAGTTTTCCGGCCAAAACTTGAATCTTGGCTCTCTTTCCCAGGCGGTCATAGAGTGGCATTTCGGCTTGTCGCTGGCTCATTGCGGCTTTTGAGTCCGTACACATCTTTTGTAGGCCGGCAACTTGCTCTGCGTCCGTAGGTGGTTTTTCCTCAGCATTTGCGCCATATGCACTAATGATAAGCAGAGAGCAGATTACGGAAAAGAAAAAAGTGTATGATGGGCGTGTTTCCATGATTAAGAACTCCTGTGTTGAGTAGAAGCCTAACAAAGATTAGGAGGAGTGAATAGTTCATTATCTGTACTAAATGATTCACTTGAGTTGATAAGTCGATTAACCTTGGAAACATGAAAAATTCTAATAGTTATGGTCAGTTTTGCCCAGTGGCCCGAGCAGCTGAAGTTGTTGCTTCTCGGTGGACTCCTGTCTTATTACGTGAGCTGCTCGCGGGTAGCACCAAATTTAACCATCTTAGGCAGGGGCTGCCGCGCATGTCGCCGGCTCTGCTTTCTAAGAGACTCGTAGAGCTAGAAGACGCCGGCATTGTGCAAAAGAAAAAGGTCGGTAATCGCTATGAATATTTGATCACTGAAATGGGTAAAGAACTTGCGCCTGTTGTTATTACGCTAGGGGTTTGGGGACAAAAATATATCATTCAAGAATTAGCTCGTCATGAATTAGACCCTGGTCTTTTGATGTGGGACATCCATAGAAGAATAGACGTTAGCTATTTTGCAAAAGTTAAATCCTTTGTAGTGGAGTTTCATTTTTACGATGCAGCAGCGGCACGTCGAAATTGGTGGCTTGTCATCGAGAGCGGAGAAGTAGATCTTTGCATAGAGGCCCCAGAAAAAGAAGTGGATTTGCATGTCAGTGCGAAGCTTAAAGAAATAACTGATATTTGGATGGGGCGTTTATCGCTCGAAGAAGCCAAGCACAAAAAATTAGTTTCCTTTTCGGGTGTTGATAAAAATATTCGATCTTTTAAAAACTGGTTCTCATTAAGCGTATTCGCCGATATCGAACCAGTGAGTGCACATAAAAAGTAAAAGTGAATTTGCAGTGGTAGTAACCTTTAGTCGCGCATTAATTGTTTTGTGATTTTAATGATTTAGAGCTGCGCTGGTGAAGTACCGCGAAATCCAACCACTTCTATGTACTCAGCGAACACCTTGGTTGTGCCATCAGTTGCTTTATTGTTATGGCTCCACAGCGCAGTCAGGTCTTCGTGAAAAGATTTTTTCCCGGCTTCATCGAGGGATGCATAACCACGGTTGGTGGGTCCATAGTACTCTATGAAAAATTCGACAACTTTGGCTGGTGCAAATGGGTATTCAAACGGGTACATATAACGCTTAACTTGAAGATCCTTTACGCCGTTGCTCAAACGCTGACGGCAAATATCCTCATTGCCCCATAGCAGTGGTGACGGGAAGTTTGGGGCCGGCGGAACATGCTTACCAATGACTTTGAACATCTGGCCAACGTGCCCTTCTGGTGTCCAATTACCCATGATGATTTTCCCACCAGGTTTGCAAACTCGGACCATCTCAGATGCCACGAGTTCAGGTCTCGGTGCAAACATCGAACCTATCAAACTCATAACGACATCGAAAGACGCGTCTTTAAAAGGTAAAGCTTCGGCATCCCCTTCCAAAACTTCAATAACTAGCCCTTCGGATTTGGCTTTGGTTTTGGCTTGCTCAACCAAGTTTGCAGCAAGATCGAGACCTGTTACTTTGATACCATGGCGAGCGGCGGGAAGGGTTAATTGTCCAGCGCCGCATGCAACGTCAAGAAGACTCGTGCCTGGAGCAATATCAAGTCGATCAAAAAATTCAAGAGCACCCTTTTCAAGATATTTGGCAAACACTCCATAGTCACCGGATTGCCAAGTGGTTTTCAGCCTGCCCTTTAGGGCACTCATTTCAGGAGTCATCGTGTTCATGTTTGACCTTTCTGCAGGTGAAACAGCAAAGTGTCCACCTTAGTTCGGATATGCTCCATGGTGTACCCTTCAACAGCTTGGAGATAAAGAAAATAGTTTGGCGTTGCCAAGGTGGGTAAGGTTAACGGAGCGGCTTAATGATTTACCAACGATTAAAAAAGAAGAGCCTGTATTGGCCGAAATGGCCTCGAAAAGCAATTGGCGTTCCCAAGGGGAATTGCCATGTCATTCTAAGCATTCGTAGTTCAGTGCGCTCAGAAGATCTAGAAATTTAAAGGAAATCAATAATTTAACTAGAAAGCCAAGCCTTGCCTATTTTTTAACTAATTGTGTGCATTGGTGGCTATTTCCAACAAAATTCCAACAAAATTTTTAGCACAAAATAACTGCTTGTTTTTTCTGCTATTGAGACTTACTTCTTTAAAATGCAAAAGAAAAAATAGTTAAACTGTCAGATAACTTGCTGATTATTGGAGCAGGAGCTCATCAGCCATACGGAATGCCTGTCAGTAAAGACTTAACCAGTTTAATTAAAAATATATACTCAGCAAGAATCAGCGGCTTGGAAAATGACCCGAGTGGTATGCATACAACGCAAGCCGCAGCCGAACGAACCCATTATCGCAAACTAAAAAAAGAAATTTGTAAGTTAATCAAAAGAGTAGAAATCATTGAGCGACCTACACTATTAGGATTGAATCCCAATGCTAAGAGAATCAGTAAATACCGTACTAATCTCGACTGGACAGAAAACACTGATAACGAGTGGGACTCGCTAGTTATTTCAGAATATGACTCTTTCTTAAGGTCTTTTTGTGGTTCAAGAGTATATTCAATGGATCAGTACTTGGCGAATTTAACCGATGAACCTAATAAGGAGCGCCAGGAGCTTTGGACTTCATTCGGAAAACTTACTATCGCATTTCTGTTACATCATTTCGAAACTCAAAATCTATTTGGAACTAGTAAAGAAGATTGGATCGAGTTACTAATTAACAGGCACCTATTGCCCGATGTTTCAGGTTTTTTGGAAAACCCGCCTAGAATTATAACTTTCAATTACGACAGGCTTTTAGAAAAAAGTATATTTTCACATTTAGTTCATTTTCATAAATTTAGTTATGAAAAAGCCGTCGAAACTGTAAGGTCACTGCCTATTATTCATGTGTACGGGAAGTTGAATGAGTTTAAGCCACCAGTTTTTTGGGACGTTGGCGAGTTTAACTACTTCTTAA
Source organism: Bdellovibrio sp. (assembly GCA_031429735.1). Lineage (GTDB taxonomy): Bacteria > Bdellovibrionota > Bdellovibrionia > Bdellovibrionales > Bdellovibrionaceae > Pseudobdellovibrio. The sequence goes on from JANPAD010000264.1 coordinate 8,190, forward strand.
ATGCTAATCAGCAAAGTAAGTACCACAACTTATGGAAGTTTGTTCTATATACTGGATTTAGAGCTAGTGAAGTTGGCGGTTTGAAGTGGGATTGTGTTCACTTTGATATGCAATCTGGCCAGTATATTGGTTTTGTAACTGTTCGAAGAACTACAGAGCAAAAGACTAGAAAACTTTCAGAGAGGACGAAAAACGGATTTCAAAGAACTATTCCGTTGCTACCTGATGCAAAAGATATTTTGTTAAACATGAAACTAAGTGCAGAAGGTGAATTTGTATTCGGTGGTGCTCGACCAATTGAGACTTCTCACCTAAGTAGGATGTTGGCTAACGATCTTAAAAAGATACCGAACATTAAAAGTGTAACTTTTCATGGGTTGAGACACAGTTTTTGTAGCTATGTGGACGCTACAGGACTGCCTAGGCGAATAGTTTCTGAGATTATGGGCCATAAAGATATGAACATCACAAATCGTTACTCACATGTAAGTAGCCAAACTATGTCTAATGAGGTTTCACATTGGCTAACACGGCAAAACCAACAAGATTTCTTTGGTGGCGGTCTAAATGTTCTGTGAAATTAATTACTTAGAAAAAGTTGGCGTTCCCAAGTCGACGAATTTAGAACGGCTTTGGGTGAAGTGAAGCCGGGTAAGTTGTTGAAATGATTGGGGTGAGGCCCAAGCGGGTATCGAACTTTGACCAAGAGAAGCGATTAAATATTGGACAAAAATGGTGTGCCAGGACTATTCACTAAAAATCACTATTCATTTTATAATGAATAGTGCATTATAATCAATATATGGCAAGAACTGCAATTTTACCGAGTAGGGGCACAGATATTGAAATAGACATCTACAGTAATAAATCTTCGCTGATTTTATTCTGGCTGCTGGTGAATCATGACCAATTACAAAAAGTGGGTTTCGCTGTTAACGAGTTAGCAAGATTAACAGGTACAAGCGCGGGCCTTGCTCATAAGGTTATTAAGCAGCTTGAGTATATTGGTATTATTACGTCAAAGGGGCTTAGAACAAATAAGAAATTTTACCTTAAGTTGCCAGGTCAACTGCTGGTGTCCTGGGTTAAAGAATACAACTTAATCAAAAAGACCAAAACTAAAGGCTTCGCAGC
>JANPAD010000265.1:0-2641 GCA_031429735.1 Bdellovibrio sp.
GCAGGCCGAATACAACCGCATTTATTCGTTTCTGGGCGTGAAATCGATGCCAGTCCGGTCGGCAAAATTCAACGTCCAAGACACTTATCCGTTCCCCTTCGAGGCACAGGCGAAGAAGGATCTCTACCAGCGCTACGCGCCGCATAACGAGAGGCTGTTTGAGATCCTTGGCGTGCCTGACAGGGCCGACTGGAAAAAGCACGGCTAGCAGAAACCCCTCCCGAATCATGCCTTTCGCCAATAAAAAATCAGTCGCCAGACTGTTCCGTAAAATCACCCGCCGGATCCGGTTGACGCGCGATGGCTTCACTGGGAAAAGCGAGAGGACCCGCCTGGACCTCAAGCGCAAGCTTGCCGCAGGCGAGCAGAAACGCCTCGAGCTGAAGCAGGCAAATGCCAGACAATTGCGGGAACTCCAAACCCTCAAGCAGAGTGCGCAGAGAAACGCGGTCACCCTCCTAGAATTCAAGCGGAAGTCCGGCCGGCTCGAGCGCAAAGTCCGGGAACTGAACGACCCACTCAATCCCGCGAATCCGGCCTACCCATCCTGGGAGCTGATCGAGCGGGCACGCGACGCCAAGGCCGTCCGCCTCACCCCGGACAATCACCAAGGAACCCGAGATTTCAGGAAATTAGCAGATGATATTTTCAGATTCTTCCGGGGCAACCGGCTGGTGGACCACACCCTGCTTCTGAATTCCCTCGTGCCGGTGAGGCACGGGGATTTCACACGCAATGCCCTGGATCAGACGGAAATCCTGCTCAGACTTAAAGATAAGACATCAGCCCGATCCTATGCCTACGCCCTGCTGGATACGCCCGGCATGGAAAAAATCGGCCAGTCATGCATGGTCAAGGTCGCGCTATCAGAGCAACGGATTCCTTTCGCCTACACCCTTTTCCTAAGTTTGGGAGATAGCCATGTCCTGGAGTATCTGCCGGACGAATGGATCGTCATTCTTGCGGAAACGGATCCACTGGAGTTTCTCAGCAGGGCTGCCAAGCTATTCGGCGAAGAGCCGCGCGGGAGGAGCTTTGAATTCTATTTTGCCCTCGCCCAGAAAAGTTACACCAGCGGCGATGCGATTCTGGCCGTGAGGATCCTTGCTTGGCTCGAAACCGGCCCAATCCCTGAATCGCTTGAAGAGAATTTCCAGAATTTCCGGGAGTCCATGTCTCGCCTGATCCATGCCAGGATCTCCGCCGCACCACCCCAGGCGCCGGCCGATTCCCGAACCATCCGCATCGGCCTGCTCGATTACAAGAATCCCCAACTGATCAAGACCTCCCGCAACATCGGCGATTATGTCCAGACCTTGGCCTTGCTCGGCAATGTCGTAGAGGCAGGGATCCGCAATCAGTGCCGTTGGGGGACCTCCGCACGGAAAATCATCGGCGTGGCCGCGCCAGATCTGTGCCAGCCGGACCTCTCGGGAGCGTCCGGACCGGTTCTGGAACTCGAGTGCTTGGATCGCGACTTCATGAGCGCCAGCCAGAACATCCCGAAAACTTGGGTAATCGCCTATGGCTGGTACATGCACGCCCAGTTTGATTTCATCTATGACTTTCCGTTTCCAGCCAATGTCCGGCCTGTTTTTCTGTCGTTCCACATCAACCGGCCACAGATGCTCACCGAGCCGGCCGTAGCCTACCTGAGAGCCCACGGTCCGATCGGTTGCCGCGATTGGTCCACGGTCTATCTGTTGCGCGATCGCCAGGTGGCGGCGTTTTTCTCGGGCTGCATGACCATGACGCTCAACAAGCTCTATCAGGACCGCCCGCGCGGGGAGGCGACCCGCACGACCGTCGCCTGGGTGGATGTCCCGCGCGATTCTGCGAACGAGATCCCAGCGGACGGGCCGGCCACCGAGACAATCGCGCAAGAGGTCGATGCGGTCAGGCAGATGGATTTCCTAGAGAACATGCGCCAGGCAAAATCACTGTTGAACCGCTACCGGCACGAATTCGCAGCCGTGCGGACCAGCCGCCTGCACTGCTATCTGCCATGCCGAGCGCTTGGCGTGCCTGTCGAGTTCGTGGCCAAACCTAGCAAGGAAAACGACGTTCGCTTCGAAGGGTTGATCGGGATCAGTCAAAGCGACTTCGAAGCCACCCGAGACGCGATCCAAGCCAAGCTGGCGGGGTTGTTTGACACCATTCTCGCGGGAAAGACGGACGAAGAAGTTTACCGGGGTTGGCGCGAATCGTGCCGGGCGGATCTTGAGCGGGCTGAACAATATTGCGCTCTCGGGCAGGAGGACATGCCGCGGTTCGGGGGAATCCCCGAATTGGTCGCTGGAATCCTTGCGGGCAAGCAAGTGGTCGCAGCTCCTAATGTGAACCCACCAGCGTGGATCGAGGTCAGCTTGGCTCTCGATCAGCAGCAACTCGCGATCCTTCCCAATGTGCTGCGATCCATCGTCGCGCATACTCAGTCTCACGTTCGATTCCATTTGCTCACCCGCGGTCTCTCAGCCGCCGACCTTCTGGCGGCTGGAACCTGCGTGGACGGGCATGAAATGATCCTCTATCCGATGGATCGGGTGGACTACGGCGCGGGCTTGAAAACCACCGAGCACATCACGGTCTCGACCATGGACCGCCTGCTCCTTCCCCATCTCCTACCGCACCTCGACAAGGT
>JANPAD010000266.1:0-12414 GCA_031429735.1 Bdellovibrio sp.
AACTTATGGGGCTTGCTCCTTACGGTCGGCCCGCTTATGTTGAGCGCATAAAAGAACACCTGATTGATTTAAAGCCGGATGGCAGCTTTAAGTTAAATCTGGATTACTTTGACTACTGTACCGGCCTCACAATGACCAATGATAAATTCAATGCGCTGTTTGATTTCAATTTGCGCACAGGTGAATCTGAAATAACTCAAGCCCATATGGATTTGGCAGCCTCAATTCAAGCGGTCTTAGAAGAAGTGATTATTAAAATCTGTGCTCATTTGAAAACGAAGTTTAACATTCGATATTTGTGCCTTGCAGGAGGCGTAGCTCTCAACTGCGTCGCCAACGGAAAAATTAATAGACTCGCCATGTTCGAAAAAATTTGGGTTCAGCCCGCCTCCGGTGATGCCGGTGGTTCGCTCGGCGCAGCCTTGGCCGCTTATCATTTGCATTTCAAAAATGCACGCGCACCACAATGGCCTGATCTAATGCAAGGTGCATACCTCGGACCTCAATATAACGATCTTCAAATTGAAGAGTACCTTATGCAGAAAAAAGCTCATTATATTAAATTATCCGATGAAGCTCTATTGGATTTTGTCGTGCAAAAAATGAGCGAAGAACAAGTGGTCGGCTGGTTTCAAGGTCGTATGGAATTCGGCCCCCGGGCTTTAGGTAATCGTTCTATTCTCGGCGATGCACGTAGTGAAAAAATGCAAAAAACTCTTAATTTAAAAATTAAATTTCGCGAATCTTTTAGACCATTTGCGCCGGCTATTCTTGAAGAGCAAGTGCACAACTGGTTCGACTATAAAGAAACTTCCCCTTATATGCTGATGGTCGCCCCAGTTTCTATTGAAAAGCGCGTGCGCTTTGATAACTATGGAACAATCAACGGATTTGACCTGCTTAAATACCCGCTTTCAAAAATTCCGGCGGTTACCCATGTCGATTTCTCGGCCCGCATTCAGACTGTGTCTACAAATACCAACCCTAAGTTTCATAGTCTTATAAAAAAGTTTTTTCAAAAAACCGGAACACCGCTTTTAATTAACACAAGTTTCAATATTCGAAGCGAACCCATCGTATGCTCTCCGCATGACGCGTATAAATGTTTTATGGGCACGCATATGGATGTACTCGTCATTGAAAATTTTGTTTTACTGAAAGAAAACCAACCTGATAAAAATCTGCATGACTACAAACATCTTTTTAGTTTAGATTAGCGCAACCTGTAAATTTCGACCGTATATTTCAGCTTTCGCGCCGACTCAAATTATCAATTCTACTTACGACTGAACTATTGTAGTTTTTCTTCCAAATGAAGCCATCGATAGTATAGTGAAAAATTGAAAGTGCGTAGATTATAAAAATATAGGGTTCTGGGCTATTTAAAAAAGACAGCGCAGATATAAGACTAGCGATTAAAAGCATTAGTAAATAATTTTTCAGTTTTTCGTTCCGAATAAAATGCGCCAATACATTTTTGAGTTTATGCTCTGCCGGATTGGACAAATTATTTTTCATTAGCCAGACAAAGCCAAAATATTGAATATTGTGAGCAAGGGAAGGGATTATCCAGTTTAAAAGTCTCGCATCATCTGGTAAAATTAAACTTAAAAAATAGAGTGCTAGCACTGTATTAAAAACAATTAGAATTTGTGGCAATAAAAATATTTTTTTTGCCTTAATCTGTCAATTATGACTTTCTTTAAAACAAACAAAAAAGAGATGATAGACAGTATGTTCATAAAAATTTGGATGTCTGCCAAAAAACTTGGGTAAATTATTTGAACATTCCAGTTTTTGTATATAGGTATATAGCCGGCTGGATTTACAAGAATATAATTGAAGATTGTAAGTGTTGATAATAAGTAAAATACATTTATGTAACTTGAATCTTTAGAAATTGATTTGTCCCCAGTACGCTTAAACATAACAGCGTCATAGATTTTGCATAAACCGTAATGTTGCCGGTAATTATGCCAGCCCGCCAAGAAAAAAATTCCCGTAAAAATATAATCACTAAACTGCTCTTGCAATCTAAGTATAAAGAAAAATGATATGGATACGCTAATGGCGAGAACGATAAAAAAAATCTTTTTCAAACTTTCTAAATATTTTTTTCTATCCATTAGATAATGAATAGAAAGCACAAAATGCGGGCCGCCAAGCAAAAGGCTTTGAAATAAAAATATATATAAGATTGCTTTTGTACCGAGAAAAAAATATGGAACAATTAAGAACAACGCCAAAAGACTCGGTAACGTAAAAAAAACCGCATCGTAGTTTATATTTTTAAGCCAAAATATATTCTTGATCATGTTGTGGTGTTTTTACCTGAGTTTTTTACAGCCCACATTATTTCAAAAACTCTCTTATTATTTTTGGCATCAAATCCGGATCACTGATTACGTCTAATATTATTTTATGCTCGCGCGATTCAATAGTTTGGGTAATTTTTGAAAGCTGCGCACTGCCTACGCCCCGTATTTTAAGTTCGTCAGATACCACATTCTCTATACGCCTACGGGCCTCATCTGCGGTGGCCTCAGACAACTCTTTTTTGTCTATAAAATAAGTTACAGTGATAAGTGTATTTTGCACATTTTTAAAACTAATTAAATCTAAGATTTTTTTTACTTCTTTATGATAGGCCGGGTCGGTGGTCTTTTCTCCGATATTAAGTAAAATTGCTTCGTAGTAAAAAGTGTTTTTTATGTTAAGCACTTGTGCAAATTTTTTTCCATCTGGCGATTCATAAAATTGACTTAATTTCTGCACATCACGATCTGACAAGCCCCGTTCTGACATCTTGGCAGAGTATATCTCCATAATTTTCCAAAAAATTTTATTACTTAGATCGCTCAAGCTTGCGGAAGAAAGACTTTTCTTACTTAAAATAAAGTGATTAATGACTAGGTTTGTTAGAGGATAGTAGCCGGCAGCAGTGTAGAAACGAGCAAGGGTTTCGCGCTTAATTTTTGAAGCATTCTCATTTGTTGATTTATATACTTTTGCGGTGGGCTGAGAACTATCTTGATTGAGAAATTTCAAATTTTTGAAAAGTATAAAAGAAATGAGTCCTAAAATTAAAGTCGAAATGACAATATTCATTTATACCTGTTCACCAATTCGAAAATTATTTCTGAAAATACTCTAATATTATGCTCACAAATAGGGGATTTAATAAAGCTGAATCTGTTGCATTTTTTAACGTTAAAAAATTGACTTACGAGCCTGCAATGCGCTTCTGGACGAGGTATTTGCTACACGATGGACAAGAGTTATTTTTTCCTAAGTTTTTCCCTTTACCGGATTTATGCGCTACACCGGTTGAACATGCGTTTTGGCTACAAGTGTCAAAATCGACCTGGAAAAAATGTGACAGTTGCTGATGGCATTGGTTCCACTTATGACCGTGAAAAGTTGGACAAAGTGCTTTTCTCGTCTTTAGGGACGAAATTCCATTTGATATTCCTGCCGATAGATACGTTTTAAGCTTAGTTAATGATTTAAGCGATGATCTGCCTTTTGAAGAAAAGACACTGTTCATTAAACATAGGGTTTAAACCGAGTTCTCAAGATCGAGACGTTCTAAATACGCGTTCCTGTCAAGAGAACCGAAAACCCGGAGTTGAATACGTTGGTTGAATACCTCTCCGACGGCATGGGGTACTGAAGGGTTAAAATGCCACGCCTCAAGAGCCGGATCTATTTGCAAAATATCATCTTTGGGGCGAAAGAAAAGTCGGCCATCACCGCTTTGAAGATTAAACGTCAGACTTACACCGTTTCGCTCAGCATAATATTTTTTCATAGAGTCTGCTGAAGCATCTATATGTATTCCTCCAACCGCAGGAGGCACTAAAAAAATAAGTCGAACGAGGTGAATTTTATCGAGCCCTATATTGTTTACGAACTGCTTAAATGGTTCAATTGGTAGGTCAGAACGCCATTGCCATTTATCTTCGGGTAAAAAGAGAAATGCTTTTTTATTCCCGTTTTGATCTAAAAAAAACTGCTGGTGCAACGACTCGTTATAGTCGGACAAATAGGTTAAATTAAGGCTTCTGAAACTTGCTTTGCCTGCCGCCGACACTTGCCCGTTTTCAATTTTATGCTTATAACTTTCAGAACTTAACTTAAGGTATTTTGTGAATTTTCCATCACCATCATGAACGCTAATGCCGGCACCGGTATGTGTAATCAAATCTTCGGTCGAATTTGTTTGCAAGGCTTTCGCACAATTCAATAGTTCGCTCGAAATTCTCACTCCATTTTTGTAGGGTGCGAAAACAGGCATTCCGTACATATCTACATGCTTCACCTGACCTCCGAATCTAAATAGACGCCTAACCGCTGAGCCTGGGTTACTCTCGTCGGAGATATGGATAAAATCAAGAACATGTCTGAGTTCTTATCAGCAAAATATTCTTGTAAAAAAGGATAGTTAAAATTTGGAATTTTCTCGGAAGGTTGACAGACTTCTAAGAAAATTTCGACTTCAGCCTTCTTGTCTTTCGACAACTCGATAAGTTTTTGAGCTATAAAAAAATGATTTTTTTCAAAGTAGATAAAAGCTCTATGTCTGCCTTTTCCGAAAAGTACTTTCATCCCCTTTTCAAGTTCATCGAACAAAAACTGAAAATTTTCAGCATTTAAATCTATACTTTTAATAAAAACCGAGGCCACCGGCAAATCCGGCCAGTCAGCCCAGCCTAAGGCACATTCCTGTTTGTTTTGAATTGGTAAATTTGCATTTTTGAGTGTTGCCGACACGATACCCATATCCTCCGGCCATTCTTGAAAACCGAGCAGTTGCCACTCATATTCGAATACAGGTCTGGAGTTTGCGGGTATAATTGATTCAGAAATAAAACTATATTTTTTCAGTCTTTCGATATCTTTTACCAAAGGATAAAGTCGCGCATTTAAAAAATGACCTCGCCGCTGAAGCCGGTTCGCCATGTAAATACGTATACAGTTTTTCTCTTCGGCGAACGCAAAGGACTGATCAACCAGTTGCCGAAGCAAATTAAGCCTAAGTGTCGTGGATAATTGCCGTCTAATTTTAAGATATATAATTGAACCCCAAGGACGTTTTTCAGCAAATCCGATGGCAGCAACCCCAACTACCTGCTCGTCCAAAATAGCTGCCAAAAAAAACTTATTATCTTTTTGCCCGAACCCCGCTTTTGACAGATTTTGTAAAATGCCTTTTTCCTGAGGTGTATCAGAAATTTTTTCGATCTGTGCGTCGCTTAAACTATTGATGAACTTAATCTGAAAGTCGTTGCCTTGTGCTTTCATGTAAATCGGATCTTTTCTTCAAGCTCAGCGTAGGAAAAATATTTTATGTTCATAAATTCCGAGTTAATTTTTTCGATCTTTTGTTGAATATCGAACACGAGTGGTTCGATTTTCTCGTATCCATGATATTTCGGCCGTTCGTCTAAAGCTATGTATTGGTTGTAAAGCTTATGACGCGAGCTTAGCGAGCTTTGTTTACCTTCGAATTTATTTTGAATTAAATTTTTAAAAACAGGATCTGATAGGTAAGACAAAAAAACTTCCGGAGATGACTGAAAAAATGCATGTGTACCCTCTATCCGATTCAATTTAAAAAAACGGTACAAACTGGCAATCGATTCACGTTCACGCAAAAACCAGCTGTCGTCAACTTTTTGAACATAGGGCTCGCCTGTTGCTAAAACAACCGGATTTTCGGATTTCTTCACTATTTTCATCAGAAGTAAAAGGTGGGGCAACGTGCACTTTGATTCTTGAGCCAGGTCTATAGCTTCATTTGAAATTAAAAATTTTTCGATATCAATAACGATATCTTCGTAGATAAACTCAGGATTTAGTTTTTTAAATTTTTCAACATACTCAAGATCATGCCGGTTAAGTCCATTCAAAAAACTAACAGTTAATACTCGCACATTTATTTTCGCTTGCTTAAACACCTGAAGTACAAACTCGCTATCAATTCCGCCTGAATAAAAAATATCTATTTTTGAGTTGTACTTTTTTTTGAAATAACTGGCCTGAGTCAGACATTCAGACCATAAATCATGTACAACTCGGCTTCCTTTTGCAAAATGTATGTCCCACTCATCTGTGGGCTTGTGCGGTACGACTGCAAGCTCGGGCCCGTATCCAATCCTAAACTCTTTTGAAATTTGAATTGGTGATCCGTTCACTTCTGCCGATCCTGTTCCGCTATTTTTTTATAACACCAATAATGAGCGCGCTGATATCAAACTCCCACCATTTAACTTTGAAATTCCAGCGCGATGGGTCTTTGTGATGATTATTATGCCAACCTTCACCCCACGAAAGAAGTGCAATGAAAGCATTGTTCGTCGACTTTTCATCTGTCGCAAAATTTCTGTAACCCAGCCAATGATTGAAAATATTAGAAGCGGTACTAACCCAAATTTGAATGGCCATCGGAACCGCGACTATAAATAGAAAATATTCAAAACCAAAGCTAAGCCACAACAGGCTCCAGGCAATAATAACCAGATGGTAGTAGCTGTGAAGATTTTTATGAAAGGGCTGGTGAATCAGGTCGCGAACAGCCCATTTGTCGAGTTTGAATTGATAGCGGCTGAAAAAAACATTTAATTTACTATTTTGGGGACTATGTGGGTCAAGCGCTTGGTCGGAATGCTTGTGGTGGGCCCGATGCAGGGCCGCCCAGCCTAGCGGTGAGCCCGTGCCGCCCAAAGCTCCGAAAACCGAGAAAATATACTCAGTCACTTTTGGCATTTGGTAGCTTCTATGACTTAAATAACGATGAAAAGTAACTGTAACGCCGAGGCAGCCCGTGCAGAAATAAACAACAAGACTAATCAACCACCAATAAGAATTCGATTTATAAATTAAGGTATAAAGACAAAGAATCGTCGATATGAAATGCATCAGCATTACACTTTGGCTATTTGAAGTCGTAATTTTTAAGATGCGTTCTTTCATCATGCACTCACCTCAAGTGAGGAGTAATTCCATTTGAAGGACGGATCTATATTTAACTTGAATATTTGCTGTACCGTATTTTTAAGCTTAATAGGATAAGGGTGGAGTTCTAATTTTTTATAAATATCCGGTAGCGCGAGCCCGAGTACTCCGGCTTTTTGTTCGGCTGCTCTTTTTAAGAAATTAAAAAGCCGGTGGTTTTCCGTGTTGACCGAAAAAATAATTTGCGAAATTTTTTGTTCAGTGGCCCATTCGATTTGAGCCGGTATTAAATATTCACCATGCCAGAACTTGTTGCGTTTTTGTGGGTGGGTGTAGGTTCGAGCCGCGCCGACCGCGATTGATTGCGGGCAAAACTCAGTTCGGTATATTCCACCGACCGAAACCATGTCATTGTTTTCAACCAGTGCAAAAAGTTTTCCTTCTGGAGAATCGAATCTTTTTTCTATATATATACAATAAAGCAAAGTCTCCGGTCGTTCAGTCCAATTAATTGTCTGTAAATTACGTGCCATTACTGAATCTTCGTCATCGGCCGTTTTACACAGCCTTACCAACATTTGGCCGAGTTCTGAACCCAGCTCAACTTGACTGTCAATATGACTGATTTGGATAGAGTTTTTCACTTTTTACCCATCCGATTTCAAACGCTTTGTCGAATCGACTAATCTGACAACATAACTACCGATATCGAATTCATACCAGCGGTGTCCGTAGTTCCAGTCGCTAGGTTGGGCATGGTGGTTGTTGTGCCAGCCTTCGCCCCACATTAAGAAGGCCATCAAAGGGTTATTGTATGAATGATCATCTGACTTATAATTTCGATAGCCGAACTGGTGGCATACAATATTGAGAGCCGCTCCGATATTCCATAAGTAAACGGCCGGAACTAAATAAGCGTATACAATTGCAAACGGGTCTATCGCGGCTAGCAAGGCTATATAAACGACTTGAATTTTCCAGTGATTTTTAAAAAAGAATCTTTGAACCGGATCTTTTAAAAGATCACGAACATAGCGCCAGTTCGGCCGGGCCAGCATTGTTTTAAATTGAACTCTCCAAATACCTTCAACGACCGGGCTGTGAGGGTCTCCGACTTTATCAACGAAGCGGTGGTGCTGGCGATGAATAGCCACCCACGCCAACGGACTGCCAATGCCCCCCAAAGATCCACAAAGTGTGCCGAAAATTTGAAACCAGCGCGGTGCTTTAAAACTCTTATGGCTCATCCAACGGTGCCCCGTAACGGCCATGCCGACGCAACCGGTGAAAAAATAGACCAAAACAGAAAGGGTGTAATGAATGGGCTGACCATATTTGAACATTAAAAAAAGCGAGGCATGAGCTGCGATTTGCAACAAGACGAGCCTCTTAGATCCTAGCTTTGATATGGATAATAACATGATCACGATTTTTTAGAATTTAGACGAGTCATTGAAAACCGATTTGTATACGCATCCAGCAATTTTTTTGCAGACTTGCCCGTAGAATGTTGGCTCACATAATCAAGTCTGATCTGCTGACTTAATTCTTTCGAAAACATTTGATGCTCTTTTTCAGTAAATTTCAAATGCGATTCAGAGCTTTTGAGTAGGCTTTGCAACAAACGCTCATCTTGAACTCTGTTGAAGGCTTCCATTTTTTGTCCGTCTTCAAGGATATATTGACTGATTTTCTCTTGATGAGGTTTTTTAAGAGTTCCCCAGTAGCTTTTATTGAAATATAAATCAAAATAAGATGAATGTGTTTCGTCAATCGGGCTTGTGTCGTATAAATTAATTTTATAATCGTTTGCCAACTTAATTTCATCTGCAACAAATAAATTACTTAAGAGCAGTCTATCCGGAGACTGACTTTTTAAACCCAGTTTTTGAGTAGGTTTAGCTCCGTGATGGCTCATCATCTGTGCCCAAACCCCATCCGCATAAACCAGAGAATCTTTTAAGTTTTCACTTAAAGATGTTTTTTTGTTAACCCAAATGCCGCGACGTGGACCCACTTTCAAAAAAGGAATTCGTTTAAGATTAAAATCTTCAAAACTTTGATCGACAATTTCTTCATTGAACGAAGCCCACTCGCATAGATCTTGGCTGATTGGCGCGTCAGGACCATCTGCAAAAAGCATCATATGCGGCAAAGCTTGGGCTGCTAAATTGGTCGACATGAACAGTCCTGCGTACTGACCCTGTTGCACTTTTTTGAGCGCTTCGTTCGGCTCGTAACTTGTTAAATCTTCAATATCTGCATCAATGCCCGCTTTTTTAAACAATTTAACAAATTTCAGAAATGTTTGAGGCGTTTGATTAGCGGGATAATAGTAGCCAAAACGAATTCGATTATTTAAAGCCCATGAAGGGGCAGCGGCAAGTGTTGTCGATAAAACCAGAGAGGATTTGATAAAATTTCGGCGTTTCATTATTAGATTATTTTAAGTGAGAAAAACCTGTGTTGCAAATTAAAAGTGCAAGATAATCAATATTATCAATACGATGTTTTTCAACATGCATTTCTCAATTTGGAGCATTTTTCTTCCCCTTGAGCTATGACTAGACGAGTTGAGCTTGCTCGGTTGATTGGCACGGTTATTAAATTATAATAATTCTCTGAACTGGAGACTTAGTAATGAAAACGCGCCCCCTCAAAAATGTCGGTGTTGAAGTCTATGATATTGACCTCACAAAGCTCACGCCACAGGATTACGCAGAAATTAAAGAGATTTTTTTATCTGAACTGATTGTAACCTTTAAAAACCAGAAGGTTTTAACCCTACCTTTCGCCCGACTGATTTCTTCCATTGGATCCGTCGCCAATTTTAACCAATCCGCGTGGAATATGCATGGCGAACGAATTGAAATTCAAAGTTCACCCAACCCTTTTACATGGGAAAAACCTGATTCCGAATTTCCGGTTCAACGCGTAACCGGTATGAAAAAAAATGATCACGACACTGGCATTTTCGGTCAAGGTATCTTGGACTGGCACAGCAATATGAATGGCCCTTTTAATCGTGCACGAGGCGTCGCTCTTCAGGGAGTCGCCGGTGTTTCCGGAACATCCACTCTTTGGATGGACACAACACGCGCCTACGAAGAGATGAGCCCCGAATTAAAAGCGCGTTGCGAGAATGTCACCGGGCGCTTTATCTACAGCCCTGAGGTTTGGGCCGAAGGCCTGCCCGCCTGGCAATATGAAGGAATGCTTAAAAACAAAGAGCCTTTTTATGAAATGCCTTTATTGAACAAAAGTTTCCGTGGGAAGACCGGTCTTTACTTTCATTTTCTCAATAGCTGTGAATTTCCGACAGATCCCGGACTCCTTGCGGTTCTTAAAACGCATTGTTTTCAAGACCGCTATATACAGGAGATGTGGTGGGAGCCCGGCGACGTGCACTTGAGTGACCAGGTTTTAACGTTACACAAACGTGTTCAGAACGACCCGGCGATTTTGGCGCAGCGAGTGCTCCATCGCTACACTTTCAATTTTACTGATCTCTAGCTCGGACTAGGGGGCAGTCCGAAAAGTTTAATCTGATTTTTCTGAACGAGCGGATCATTAAACTTATAAATAAAACTGTCGATATAAAAATGTAAAAAAGTGATCGAATTAATCAACGCTCCAATCAGCAGTTGTTGCACAGACTCCGGATGAAGCACATCCATAAACAGATCGATTGCATTATTTTTCAAGCCATAAAAAACTACGGCTGCATAAAAAAGAACTGCTACAAAAAAAAGCCAATTTAAACGCCATTTTTTCTTCTCTTTTGCGTTGACCACTTTCTCCAATATCATCAAATATTCAACTCCGTGGATACTGGCGCGGCCCAGTGTGGAAAATATACTTAGCGGCGCTAGTGGAAAAAAAAGATATCGCGCGTAAAATAAAAAGCGAACCTTAAAAACTTCAAAGCTAAATCTATAAATTTTAAACAAAACAAAAGAAATATAGCAGGTCAGTACAAAAATCATCATGCCGATCGCGTAGTTTTTGAGGCTGATTGGTAACGCGATCTGAATAATGATGTGCAAAACGATAATAGCAACTAATATACCTATAAAATTCTTTTCTAATTTTATAATGCTCATTTTTGTTTTAGTGTCTCCACCTTTTAAGTTTAAAAAATACATGATCGAAATTCCGACACTTTGACGAATAATGTGATACCCGGAACCCAAGAGGATAGGTATGTGCGGCAAAAATAAAATAAATTCGTACTTTTTTAAACTAGGAAAAATAAATGGAAGCGCTGAAAGCAACGAAAAAATAATCCAAGTGTATACAAAAAACTTCAGCCAGTGTTTTTTTAAGCTATAATTAAGCTCAATACTTTTTTGGGATACGTAGTCACGAAACTCGGGCACAACCAATAGAAAAAAATAAGTAAATGAGACGTGAATAACATTCAAAAAAACAATCTGTGCAAAAAAATTAAAGGTTTTTTTTTGCTCGATTGAAAATGAAAAAACATAATATATTTCAAAAAGACTTCCGATTAGAAAAAAAACAGGTAGCGCCTGGTTTAAAAACTCGAGCGATTTGTTAAATGGCGATGTCTTAAAAAAGTTTAAATTTTTCACTAGAGCTTATGTTTGCTTAATTCATGATCTGGCTTCGCGGTTTTGCTGGTCGCAATTTTGGATTTTTTTTCATATTAATTTCTCTATAATACTCGAGGCTGCCTATAAAGGAACAGAAGTAAGTTAATGGCTGTGACGCGTCGCGAGCAGGTATGATCTACCTTTGTAAAAAAATTTTTTTACGTATTAAGCTAAAGTACATCTTATGGCTTTTTTCAATTTTGCAACAGTCTTTTTTCTCGTCTTCACTTCGCTAACTGCGTACTCATCCTTGAAAAAGAAGCCTATAAAGCATTCGGACATTAAGTCTAACGAACTCGTCGCCTTTTGTGACAGCGCCGGATACACCGATGCCCTCAAACTATTTATAAATATAAATATTTCGGCTAGAATGAGCGCGGCAGCTGCTCAAAAAGAGGCTGTGACACAAACTGCGTTTATAGCTCTCATCGAGATGTATACGCACCTTCTCTACCAAAATGAAATCGATTCGACCGACCTTAAACAGCTAACTCAAATTTACAAAACTCCTTACGGTCAAATTTATGCTCGGGTGATGAGTGCAACCTACCCCTACGCTGCATTTGAAAAAGCGATTCTACTTGAAGAAGTTAAAATGACGGAGAATAAACTCGAAATCAATTTGCTAAAAAAAAGTTTTATCGTAACTAAATTTAGAGATGTAGAAGATATATCGATTGTAAATATTCGCAAAAAACACCAACGCGAGGTCACTCCTGAACAAATTGAAGAAAGTTTTGAAAATCTGGTCAAAGCCAATGCCGTCGCACTAACCAAAGAAGGCCTGACAAATTCAAATTTAAAAAAATTTGTTAAACAAATTGACCGCCCAAGATATCGC
>JANPAD010000267.1:0-1847 GCA_031429735.1 Bdellovibrio sp.
TCGTCTTCAGAACCATGAGCATCGCACCAGTGAACTTGGCCGGTCTGCGGCTGCTTGCGCCCCGCTAAAAGCTCAAGAAAATGCACAGCATGGGCGGGATCTGTCGATTGCACAATGACGGTTTGATCCATCGGCATATCAAGATCAACGGATTTAAGAACCGGGTCAAGACCAGCGACTTGAAAACTGACATTCTCAAATTTGATCTGATCGAGCTGAATAAGCTTGTGTTGTGCTGCCATATGACTCTATCGGAGCTTTTTGAGACAAGCTTAACTCGACCTAAGTTAAAACTTCGAGGTCAAACCCGTCCAAAAAAGAATAAAAGTATAAAATAACGACTTAAACGACTCGTAGTACACATCGTAAACTTGTTTGTCTTTCGACAAATGGACGATGCTGTAAGTTTCAATTTTGATATCCGGCGGAAAAATGGTCTGAAACACGCGGTGCGCTCGGTACATGTGAATATCAGAAGTCATCAACAACACACTTTTACACTTGAGCGTTTCAGCTACCAACAGCGATTGAACAGCATTGCTGTAAGTGCTGCCCGAAATCTTTTCAAGAATTACTTTTTCTGGATCAATACTTGGATAAAACGGCAGCTGCGGAAATATTTCATGCAACTGAGTGTCTTTATAAACACCGGATACAATTAATTGTTCAAATTTTTTTTGCGCAAAAACTTCAAAAGCTTCGCGAATGCGACCACTTGCACCGGTCAAAACAATGCCGCAATCGGTATGGGGCAGGTTATCACTGAGTTCGGCCGAGGACACGGCTCCGTTTAAAACTTTTGATTTTTCTTGCGCAAGCGAAACCAAGAATACAATCAGCAGTAAAAAAAACGAAACCGTTTTGCGTTGGCTTTTTAAAGAATTAAGCGCCGAAGTGGGCGAGAATTTCAATTTCAACGTTAACACCTTTTGGAAGCCCCGCCACCTGTACGGTTGAACGCGCCGGCGGATTTTGCGGGAAACGTGCGGCATAAATTTCGTTAACCGCAGCAAAGTCAGACATGCTGGTTAAGAAAATAGTGGTTTTCACGATGTGGCTGAAATTGAGGTCGACGGATTTAAGCAATGCTTCGATGTTCGCCAACACCATTTCAGTTTGTTTTTTAATGTCGCCAGTGAAGACTTCTTGAGTTTTAGGATCAATAGAAATTTGACCTGAACAATAAAGCAGGTCTCCCATACGTACAGCTTGCGAGTATGGGCCAACAGCCTTTGGTGCGTGATCTGTGTGAATGATTTGTTTCATTTGTATTCTACCTTTTAATTAAGTTGATGTTAGAAGTAAAAAATAATTCCGGCGTGAAACGGATCGTTGGCGATGGTGCGGATGCGTGTATTACGAACCGTTGAAAGGGCCAATCCGACTTCAGCCGTAAACGCCAGATTTTCAAGACCGGGGAAGTAAAACTCGACTCCACCCGTCCCGGCAAATTCAAGACCGTTAGCTTTGCCGTTCACCGGATCTTCAGTATTGATCAAACTAACCTGGCCACCGATGTAAGCGTTCAGATTATTTTCGAAAAAAATCATTGAGCGAGCTCCGCCGCTGATTTGTGTTTGTGCCGCATTCTTTTGAGTGTCGATACCGACCGAACCTGTGAACGCTAATTTTTTATCAGAGTAGTACACAACTCCGACTGAGGGGATGTCGACCGAAGTGTTGTTTTGTAGGCCGACTCCCAAACGATGAGTCATGTCTTTTGCTAAAGCTTGTGCAGAACAAATGACAATTGCGATATGAGTCAAAATTAGTAAGATCTTTTTTTGCATGTTGGCCCCTTGGTGATTGTAGCGCATTTAATGAATTATTTTTTAATCGTAACAAAT
>JANPAD010000268.1:0-2545 GCA_031429735.1 Bdellovibrio sp.
AAAGAGCCTGTTGAAACTAAAAAATTATTTGTTGGAGGATGACCAAGCATTTTTGTAATTCGTTTAGTGTCGGGAAATGAAATCAACGGAACATTTTTAGTCTCATAATTTGTGATCCTTTTGCCGCCTGTTGAAATCCGAGTTCCAAAATAAATTTTTTCAAAATCCTGCATCGGAGTTACGACAAAGATCAGGTTTTTGTCCTCTGTGAATTTATAGGCGACTTTCAAACCGATTTTTTTAAAAGCATTCCTAATGTCGTCTTTCGAATATGAATAAGGTGACGATATGACCGTAGTAAAAAGAAAATAAATGCCGTAGATGGCGAGCGGTATAAAAATACTGAAGAAAATTACCGCTTCTTTCGTCTTAGGATCAATTTCTGGCACCGACGCACATCCTCAAACGCAGAAGCCTTCGCTCCTATGGGCTGAAAATTCAATGTTGTTCTCTATTATGTTCAAATGTTCGGCGATGGAATTCATGCCCACGATTTGCCATGCGGTTAAATTATCGGCTAAAAGCGGTGCTGTCTAGCCAAAAGCGTTTGCCGACTACGAAAAAGCATTAGTTTTTCTGCGATCGATTAGCCACCAACACATCTCGTAATTGATTCTAGCCCACTAACGCTTTTCACAAAATGTTTCGCGTTTAAGGCAAAACTTCGGCTCACGTAAAGAAATCGCGATAGAAATTATTCATCGAGTTTGGTCGTCCGGCATTAAAATGATAGGCCCTTGATTGTTCTTGCGTGTCATCTGATAATTTTTAAATGGTTGCACCAACGCTAATTTATCTCGTCATTCCGACCTTCGTCGCGCTTAAACCTTTAGGCGTGGCCCATGTTTCAAACAGCTTTTCCACGCTTGTTTGATAATACATTTGAAGACAGAAGCGATCCCAATGATATGGCGCGAGCGTCGTCATTTTTTCTCCAGCGGTAGCTTTGCTTTGTATGAACATAAGTCTTGGTAAGAAAGATTGTTTTCCATTAAAAATCCAATGAATTACAAAAGGCCCAAATTCAGGACTCAACCCTGAATAAAGCGAATTTTAAATACCGAAGCTCAGTCATCGCCAACGGATAAGGGTGATCAATAGGTTGCGCACCCAGATGAATGAGTGTTCCCCGTCTATTGCTTTTGGAAAATGCTTCAGAGCAAATTTCTAAAAAAGCCTCGGTTGAAATATGACTTGAACATGAACTGGCCGCAAACAGCCCGTTTTCACTGACAAGTTTGATGGAATTAGCAAAAATTTTAGTATACGCGGCCGTTGCGGCCCCGACAGATTTTGCGTTCGGCGCAAAACTCGGCGGGTCGGTGATGACGAGCCCATACTTACTTTTTTTTGCAATTTCTTGCTCGACAAATTCAAAAGCGTCGACGGCGATATCGCGGTGCTCGGTTTTAAAATTATTCAGCTCAAAATTACGCTTAACGGCTTCGATCGCCACTTTGGCGATATCCACACTGGTTATGCTTTTAGCCCCACCAGCAGCGGCAAAAACCGAAAACCCGCCGGTGTAGCTGAACAGATTCAAAACATCCAGCCCTTTTGAAAAACCCTGAATCAACCTTCGGTTATCGCGCTGATCCAGAAAAAAACCGGTCTTAGCGGCGTCTCTGATGTTGGAGGCAAAAAGCATTTCGTTTTCTTTAAAAATCGTTTCTTCTTTGAGCTTGCCGAAAATGTTGGTGCCTTTTTCAGAATCGTCATTACGCCGCTTAAGGTACACGCATTCAACTGCCGGATAAACGGCACGGATTTTTTCAGCGAGGACTTGTGCGTTCCACACCTTTTCCATGACCGGGTGATCATGCTTGATGACGGCCACATCATTGTAAATATCAACGACTAGTCCGGGGACGCCGTCACCCTCACCGTTGAAAAAACGAAAAGAGTTCGTTGTTGATAGATCAAAGCTCTGCCGGATAGCTAGCGCATTTTTCCACTGACGTTCGGCCCAGAGTTCAAAAGTTTTGGCGGCGTTGTTTTTACGGAAGTACGGTTCATCGCTTAAACAGAAGAGTCTGAAGCGCAACTGTGTGTCGCCCTGAACGACACCGTAAGCGATCAAATCATTTTTAAAGTAAAGAGCGTAAAGGCCTGAGCTTAGTTTTTCATTTTCTTTAAAACAATTCGCAAAAATCCAGCGGTGACCGCGTTTTAAATATTTAGTCACGTCGCGGGTTAAAGTTATAGCCGGCAGTTTTTCAGGAGAATTAACGAAAGTCATGAGTACAACTCTACGACGACTAGATGATTGTTTCAAACCCAAATGTCGAGCTGAAGCGACAACTTTTCTGTGAATGTAGCACCCACTGAGCACCCAATCCGATTCACCACTAAAGCCTAGTTCATTTCGATCTCTTTTTCACCGATAGGACATCTAAGATCGCCAACGAGGAGTCTCACATCGCAAAGCCCAGCAACACACCTAAATCCCTTTCAGAAGCCATCGATCAACTCGAAAGTGCCGGCGATGGCAAACTGCGAGACTTTAAAGATATTCTTGAAAAGGACTACGCCGAGCTTCGCAAAA
>JANPAD010000269.1:0-9936 GCA_031429735.1 Bdellovibrio sp.
GTCATCCAATAAAGACCCAAGACAACGTCCTGAGACGGATTGATAATTGGTTTACCGTTAGCAGGCGACAAGATGTTATTCGTCGACATCATCAGAACGCGCGCTTCAACCTGCGCTTCTACTGACAATGGAACGTGAACAGCCATTTGGTCACCATCAAAGTCGGCATTGAACGCCGTACAAACGAGTGGATGCAATTGGATCGCTTTACCTTCATGAAGAACCGGCTCGAACGCTTGGATACCAAGCCTGTGAAGAGTTGGGGCACGATTCAGAAGAACCGGATGCTCTTTAACAACTTCAGCTAAGATATCCCAAACTTCAACTGTCTCTTGATCAACTAAGCGTTTTGCTTGTTTGATTGTGGTCGCAAGACCTTTTACTTCGAGTTTATTGTAAACGAACGGTTTGAATAATTCGAGCGCCATTTTCTTTGGAAGACCACATTGATGTAATTTCAATGTCGGACCAACTGTGATCACCGAACGACCAGAGTAGTCAACGCGCTTACCTAATAAATTTTGACGGAAACGACCTTGTTTACCTTTCAGCATGTCGCTGAGAGATTTCAGAGGGCGTTTGTTCGGGCCTGTAAAGGTTTTTCCGCGACGACCATTATCAAGTAAGGCATCAACTGCCTCTTGTAACATTCGTTTTTCATTGCGTATGATAATGTCCGGAGCGTTCAACTCTTGAAGACGTTTCAATCGATTATTGCGATTGATAACACGACGGTAAAGATCGTTCAGATCCGAAGTCGCGAAACGACCCCCATCAAGTGGCACCAATGGACGCAAATCTGGCGGCAACACCGGAAGCGCAGCTAACATCATCCACTCAGGTTTATTAGTCGAACCTTTGAAGGCTTCAACAACTTTCAGTCGTTTAGAAAGTTTTTTTGTACCCGCTTCAGATTTAGTCTCTTTTAATTCCATACGCAGTTTACGTGATAAGTATTCGCAATCGATTTTTCGTAACATTTCACGAACTGATTCGCCACCCATGCCGGCTTTGAAGCCAGGACCGAATTCATTCAAAGCGGCTTGGTAAGCCTCTTCAGAAAGAACCGCGCCTTCTTCAAGTGTGGTCTCCATTGGATCGATAACGATGTAGGATTCACAGTAAAGAACTTTCTCGACATCTTTCAAAGAAAGATTCAATAAGTTACCGATACGCGAAGGCAATGATCGCAAGAACCAGATGTGAGCTACCGGAGACGCCAGCTCGATATGACCTAAACGTTCACGACGAACTTTAGTTTGTGTCACTTCGACGCCGCACTTTTCACAGATCACGGCACGGTATTTCATACGTTTATATTTACCGCATAAGCATTCGTAGTCTTTGATTGGGCCAAAGATTTTGGCACAGAAAAGGCCATCGCGCTCAGGTTTGAACGTACGGTAGTTGATAGTTTCAGGTTTTTTTACTTCACCAAATGACCATTCACGGATCATCTCAGGCGATGCCAACGAAATACGTACGGCATCAAACGAAAGTGGATCTTTTGGCTTATCGAAAAAATTTAATAAATCTCTCATTAAAAACTCCTACTTCGTTTGTTAGTGTTGAACCGGTTCTGTTTTTTCAATGGCCATTACATTTGGGTCATCTGGCATGTCATCATCAGTTAAGATGTCTGACTCAACAAGTTCCACATTCATAGCTAACGATTGAAGCTCTTTAATTAATACGTTGAACGACTCAGGCAGACCTGGCTCAAGGATGTTCTCGCCGCGTACGATGGATTCGTACATACGAGTTCTTCCGGCCACGTCATCGGACTTAACAGTCAGGAACTCTTGTAACGAGTACGCAGCACCGTAAGCTTCGATCGCCCAAACTTCCATCTCTCCTAGACGCTGACCACCGAATTGCGCTTTGCCGCCAAGTGGCTGTTGCGAAACCAGTGAGTAAGGCCCGATAGAACGAGCATGGATCTTCTCTTCGACTAAGTGATGCAGTTTTAACATGTACATCACGCCGACCGTAACAGGGTTCGCGAATGGCTCGCCTGAACGTCCGTCGAACAGAATAGATTGAGTTGTTGTCAGTTGCGCTTTTTTCAATAAGTCGCGCATGTCAGATTCTTGCGCGCCGTCGAATACCGGAGTGCCGACGTGAATACCGTTTTGAATTGCAACAGCCATTTTCTTCAATGAAGTTTCGTCAGCGCCATCGATTTTCGCAGAGATTTCTTTGTCTTCGTAGATTTCTTTCATACGAGTACGCAAAGCCTCTTCATTGTATTTCTCAAGGTGAGCACCGATTTGTCGACCCAAGTTAAGCGCGGCCCAACCCAAGTGAACTTCGAGAATCTGACCGATATTCATACGTGAAGGAACGCCCAGTGGGTTCAGAACCATATCAACCGGAGTGCCATCAGCTAAGTAAGGCATATCTTCTTGTGGTAATACTTTTGAAACCACGCCCTTATTGCCATGGCGGCCGGCGAATTTATCACCGACTTGCAATTTACGTTTAATAGCCACGTAAACTTTAACCATTTTAATAACGCCCGGAGGAAGCTCGTCACCTTTTTTGAGGCGATCGATTTTTTCATTGAATACCAATTTAACAGCATCAAGTTGGTTTCGTGCACCATCGATGATTTTATTAACTTGGAATTCAAGGTCTTGCTCGAGTGGTAAGTAGCTTAATAATTCGAAAGGAATTGTTTCAAGGTCAGCCGACGTGATGTCTTGACCTTTATTCAATAATTTTTGGCTTCCGTCTTCGTTTAACAGGATGCCGGTTGTTTTCTTACCGATGACAATTTCACGCAATTTTTCAATTGCATTATTTTTGATAACGTTTTGTTCAACCGATAAATCTTTTTCAAGTTTTAAACGTTTTTCTTCAATGATCAGAGCCAAACGTTCATCACGGTCAGAACCTTCACGTGAGTAAACTTGCGCATCGATGACCGTACCGTAAACGCCTGATGGAACCCGCAATGATGTATCACGTACGTCACCGGCTTTTTCACCGAAGATGGCGCGTAAAAGTTTTTCTTCAGGAGAAAGTTGAGTTTCGCCCTTAGGAGTCACTTTACCGACTAAGATGTAACCTGGCTTAACTTCCGCACCGATACGGATAATACCTGAAGTATCGAGGTCTTTAAGGGCCTCTTCACCTACGTTAGCGATATCGCGTGTGATCTCTTCTTTACCGAGTTTAGTATCACGGGCGATACATTCGAATTCTTCGATATGAACCGATGTGTAGACGTCATCTTTAAGAAGACGCTCAGAAATCAAGATCGAGTCCTCGAAGTTGTAACCCATCCAAGGCGTGAACGCGACGAGGATGTTTTGGCCAAGCGCCAATTCGCCCAATTCAGTTGAAGGGCCATCGGCGATAATATCGCTTTTGAAAACCTTATCACCGCGTTTAACGATTGGCTTTTGATTGAAGCAAGTATTTTGATTTGTACGTTGGTATTTTGTTAAGTTGTAGATATCAACATTCGCGCCCAGTTCTCCACCTTTTGCAAGACGACGAACCACGATACGAGAAGCATCAACTTCTTCAACGATACCATCGTTTAAAGCCACCACTGAAGTACCTGAATCGCGAGCAACTAAACGCTCAACGCCCGTACCTACAAGTGGAGCTCGTGATTTCAATAATGGAACCGCTTGACGTTGCATGTTCGAACCCATCAAGGCGCGATTCGCATCATCATGCTCAAGGAACGGAATCAAAGATGCCGCAATAGAAACCAACTGCGAAGGAGAAACGTCCATCAAAGACACTTTTTCGCGGTCAACAAGTTCGTACTCACCGTCACGGCGCACGTTGTGTGTACCCGGAGCTAATTCAAGATTAGCGCCACCGTCAGTCGGAGCCTGAGCCTTATAATGCCCACCCTCTTCAAGGGCTGACATGTAATGAATTTCAGAAGAAACTTTGCCGCCTTCAACTTTGCGGTAAGGAGTTTCAATAAAACCATAATTATTAATACGCGCATAAGTCGAAAGAGAGGCGATCAAACCGATGTTTGGACCCTCTGGTGTTTCGATCGGACAAATTCGACCGTAATGCGTCGGATGTACGTCACGTACTTCAAAGCCGGCGCGATCACGAGTTAAACCGCCGGGCCCCAGGGCTGATAAACGGCGTTTATGTGTAATTTCAGATAACGGATTAGTTTGATCCATGAACTGAGATAATTGAGATGAACCGAAGAACTCTTTAACAACAGCATTCACTGGTTTAGCGTTAACTAAATCGTGAGGCATCATTGTTTCCACGTCCTGTAACGACATGCGCTCTTTAATGGCGCGCTCCATACGAACCAAACCTACGCGGTATTGATTCTCAAGAAGCTCACCTACCGAACGAACACGGCGATTACCCAAGTGATCGATATCATCAACAACGCCACGACCGTTTTTGAGGTCGATCAAGTGCTTAACTGTCGAAAGAATATCCTTGTGAGTCAGGATACGGAAACTTGGAGGGCACTCCTCCATTGAGATTCCAAATTTATGATTGATTTTAATACGGCCGACTTCTGACAAGTCGTAGGCTTCCGGATCAAAGAACAAACGTTGGAAATAAGATTCAGCCGCTTCAAGTACCGGTGGTTCGCCCGGACGTAAGCGTTTGTAAATCTCCACTAATGATTCGTCTTTGTTATTTACTTTATCCACTAACAACGTGTTACGCAGGAATGGACCTACTGTTAAACCATCGAAGAAGATGAGGTAGAATTTTTCGATACCGGCTGCAACTGCCTTTTTGATGATTGAAACTGTTAACTCATTATTTGCGTCTGCAATGATTTCACCAGTTGATTCATCGATTAAAGGCTTAGCTAATACTTTGCCTTCAAGATCTTGTGGCTGGACTTCAAGTTCAGTTAAGTTAATGTCTTTAACTTTTTTGACGATCGCACGTGTGATACGGCGGCCGGCTTTAACTAAAACTTCGTTCGATTTAGGGTCAATGATGTCAACGATCGCACGTTGTCCTGACATTCTTTCGATATCAAGCGTACGGAAAAGGCCTTTGCCTTTAACAACGATTTCATCAAGGTCATAGAATTGTTCAAGCAATTGCTCAACGTTGTAACCCAGAGCTTTCAAAAGAATAGTCACCGGAAATTTACGACGGCGATCAATACGGACATGGATAATGTCTTTTTGGTCGAATTCGAAATCGAGCCAAGAACCACGGTAGGGAATAACACGCGCAGAGTAAATTAATTTACCCGAAGCATTGTTTTTACCACCATCATGATCAAAGAACACACCCGGAGATCTGTGTAATTGAGAAACAACTACGCGCTCAGTCCCGTTGATGATGAAAGAACCGTTGGCCGTCATCAAAGGGATTTCGCCCAAGTAGACTTCTTGTTCTTTTACATCGCGGATGCTGCGAGCTTCTGTTTCTTCATCAATATCAAAAACGATAAGGCGTAAAGTTACCTTAATTGGAGCGGCAAACGTCATGCCGCGCTGACGACATTCATCAACATCGTATTTAGCGGGTTCAAGCGAATAGCTAACAAATTCAAGCGAAGAGGTATTGTTGAAATCGGTAATCGGGAATACTGATTTGAACACACCGTTCAAACCGTCTACGCCGCGACGATCCGGATCCATCTCTTTTTGCAAGAAAGCTTCATATGAGCGTTTTTGCAATTCAATCAGATTTGGAATTTCAATAACTTGTTTATTTTTAGCGAAAGATTTTCTAATTCTCAGATTAGATGCAGTAATCGGAGTTTGATTCATTCCGTCTCCCAGAATAAGCTTTGAGCGTTTTAGCTATAAGCATTTAAAAATATGAAGTTTCGCTTCGGGGGGAAATCTTCAAGACCCACATTAAATAAGATCAGAACCTAAAACAGAAAAATCGAGGTCGCAAAACGACCTCGATTTAATACAAAATCAGATAAAAAATTACTTAACAGTAACTTTCGCGCCTGCAGCTTCAAGTTGTTTCTTGAATTTATCTGCGTCTTCTTTAGTTGCGCCTTCTTTAACTGCTTTACCGCCAGCTTCAACTAAAGCTTTTGCTTCAGCCAAACCTAAGCCAGTGATCGCGCGTACTTCTTTAATTACGCCGATTTTGTTTGCGCCAGCTTCAACTAAGATGATGTCGAAAGCCGTTTGAGCTTCAACTGGAGCACCAGCAGCCGCGGCAGCCGCTACTGGAGCAGCTGCAGAAACGCCCCATTTTGTTTCTAAAGTTTTTACTAATTCAGCAATTTCAATAACAGTTTTGTTAGAAAGTGCTTCAACTAATTGATCGTTTGTTAATGACATAAAATTTCCTTCTTAAGTAAATTAATTTTTAAAGTTAAAGACTATTCTTTAACTAAGCTTCTGGAGTCGCTGCAGTTTCAGCTGCAGGGGCGCCATTTTGTGTTGCATAAACGTTCATTACACGAACTAAACGTGCACTTGGTTCTTTCAACAAGCACAAGAATTGAGCGCGTAACTGATCTTTACCAGGTAATGTAGCCAAGAATTTGATCTTATTAGCATCAAGCGCTTCGCCATCCATCATTCCGGTTTTGATTTTTAGAGCTTCAACATCTTTCGAAAAGTCATTTAATGCTTTAGCGACGCCAACAACTTCATTGAATGCAAATACGATCGCATTTGTACCCTTCATTGTGGAATCAAAAGCACTTAATACTTTTGGATGATCTTTGAATGCGCGTTTCGCAAGCGTATTACGCACGACCTTCATCTCAGACTCAGCAGCGTGTAGCTTTTTACGTAAGTTCGTAACTTGCTCCACTTTCATGCCCTTAAAGTCTACGACAAAGGCTCCATTAGCTTTTGCTAATTTTTCAGAGATCAATTTGATGTCTGTATCTTTATCAGCTCTTAACATATAGAAACCTCCCTTCGTTAGAATTAAGAACGTCCGTCTCGGGTGGCCTGACCTTCAAGACCTATTTCCTGAAAGCCAAATTAGATTCTTTCGAACACCAATCGTCACCGACGCTCTGTTAGTTATTTTATTATACCGAGGACTATTCGTCGCCCGAACCAGCCATCGCTTCGTTTGCATCCAGCTTAACGCCAGGACCCATCGTTGAAGCAATCGTCATAGATCTCAAGTATGTACCTTTTGACGTTGCAGGCTTAGCTTTGACGATCGCTTGGATGAACGCATCGAAATTATCTTTCAACTTAGCTGCACCCATTGATTTGCGGCCGATAGAAACGTGAACGATACCCGCTTTATCAACGCGGAAATCTAATTTACCTTTTTTCTCAGCTGTAACGGCTTCACCAATGTTCATCGTTACTGTTCCAACTTTAGGATTTGGCATCAAACCACGAGGCCCCAGGACCTTCGCAACTTTTGAAACCGTCGCCATCATGTCCGGAGACGCGATACATTTATCGAAATCTAACCAACCGCCGTTGATTTTCTCAACGAGGTCTTCCGCACCAACAAAGTCAGCACCGGCAGCTTTTGCTTCGTTCTCTTTAGGGCCTTTAGCAAAAACAACTACGCGTACATTTTTACCTAAACCGTGAGGCAAAGCGATCGCACCACGAACTTGTTGATCAGATTGTTTAGGATCGATACCCAAACGAACTGCTACGTCAATTGATTCATCAAATTTAGCTGGAGCTGTGTCCACCGCTAATTTTACGCCTTCAACAAACGAATATTTTTTTGCCGCATTAACTTTTTTAGAAGCCTCTGTGAATTTTTTTCCCATTTTCCGACTCCTATTCTATTTCAATGCCCATGCTCTTCGCCGTACCGGCTACTTGAGACATGGCTGATTCAACTTTTACGCAGTTTAAATCAGGCAACTTTGTTGTTGCGATAATTTTGATTTGGTCTTGCTTAATTTTGCCGACCTTGTCTTTTTGCGGCATTTTAGAACCTGATTCTAATTTTAATGCCTTTTTAATCAACGAAGATACCGGAGACGTCTTAGTGATGAATGTAAACGAACGGTCTTGGTAAACAGTGATGATGATCGGAACGATACTATCACCTAACGCCTGAGTTTTAGCGTTAAACTGTTTACAGAATTCCATGATGTTTACCCCATGCTGTCCAAGCGCCGGTCCAACGGGTGGAGCTGGATTAGCTTTCCCTGCCGGTATCTGCAATTTGATCATACCTGTAACTTTTTTTGCCATGTGATCCCACTTTTTGCATTGATTTAGCTGTAACTAAATCAGGGTTAAATATCAAAAACAGCCCCATGCCGTTTCTGTTAAAAAAATAAAACTATGTCTTCTCAACCTGAACGAAATCGAGCTCCACAGGAGTCGGACGTCCAAAAATGCTAACCAATACTTTCACTTTTGCTTTTTCTTCGTTGATGTCTTCAACAGTGCCGTTGAAGTTACTGAACGGGCCATCTGTGACCATAACTTGTTCGCCAACTGAGAAATTTGCTTTAGCTTTTGGTTTTTCAGCCAAACCGGCCATTTGCTGTGTAACACGCAAAACTTCAGCCTCAGGAACTTCCGGAGGGCGAGTTTTCGTGCTTCCACCGCCAACGAAGCCGCTGACTTTCGAAGAGTTTTTAACTAAATGCCAACTTTGGTCACTTAAAACCATGTTGACGAAAATATACCCTGGAAAAAATTTGCGTGATTTTGTTGTTTTTTGGCCTTTAACAAGCTCAACTACATTTTCAGCTGGAATTAGAATTTCACCGAACATCGATTCCATTTTGTTAGAACGGATTCTTTCCTCAATAGCGGTCTTAGCCGTGTTTTCACAGCCTGTTTGCACATTGATGATATACCATTTTTTATCCATGTGAATCCCCGCCTATTTCATCAATTGATTAAGTACAAAACCAGAGAACATGTCGAACACGCTCACGATGATGCTTGAAATGAAAACCATAACCACGACGATAATTGTCATGCCACGAGTATCTTTTAGAGGTGGCCATACAACTTTTTTGACTTCAGCAATAACTTCGTCTGCCCAAGCTAAAATGCCTTTGTTCAATTGAAGATAAAGAAAAAGTGCAACTGCGATTGTGATCGGCAAACCGTGACGAACAAGATCCATGTCCATCGCACGAGCCACAAAACCGAAGGCGCCTGAAAATACTTGCAACAGAGTCGCAACTGTAAAACCGATGAGGGCCGCCACAGTCAGAAAACTAAGAGTTACAATTTTTGAATTCGAATTTTCCATTTAAAAAACCCCACTTAAAATTTCAATGTCACCATATTCACTCTGCACATCACTTGCATTCATACAAGTAAAACACAAAGTGGCAGGGCAGGAGGGATTCGAACCCACGACCTAACGATTTGGAGTCGTTCGCTCTACCGCTGGAGCTACTGCCCTATGGTTTACACAAGATGCAGAATATAACTCTAAAAAACCAAAAGGGACAACTATAAAGTTGTCCCTTGGCTTACTTTTTGAATGCAGATTTGACGCTGCGTGTAAATTACTCTAAGATTTCAGTAACTACGCCAGATCCTACGGTACGACCACCCTCGCGGATAGCGAAACGTAAAGACTGTTCCATAGCGATTGGTGTGATTAACTCAACGTTAATTTCAACTTTATCACCTGGCATAACCATTTCAGTTCCAGCTTTCAAAGTTACAACACCAGTTACGTCTGTTGTACGGAAGTAGAATTGAGGACGGTAGTTCGTGAAGAATGGCGTATGACGGCCACCTTCTTCTTTAGTCAGGATGTACGCTTCACCTTTGAATTTTTTATGTGGTTTAACAGTGCCTGGTTTAGCTAAAACTTGGCCACGTTCAACGTCTTCTTTTTTAGTACCACGTAAAAGAACACCACAGTTATCGCCGGCTTGACCTTCATCTAACAACTTACGAAACATTTCGATACCTGTAACAGTTGTTTTTTGAGTCGGACGGATACCGATGATTTCGATCTCGTCGTTGACTTTAACGATACCACGTTCAACACGGCCAGTAACAACAGTACCACGACCAG
>JANPAD010000270.1:0-4252 GCA_031429735.1 Bdellovibrio sp.
TGCTTTTAACCGGTGTCGTAGTTTTGCCATTTTTGTCTCTCATTTTTAAACGAGATTTGCTCGGCGATTTGACCGGCATTCGTATTTATTCGTTAACCTAAGACCTGGTTATTCAATTCGTGTCAGCCAAACGCAGGTTTCGTAATGACCTGTTTGTGGGAACTGATCAACAATCCGAACATCTTTAATCCTATAATGGCTCTTAATTTCAACGATGTCACTTATCATAGAATCAGCGAAACAAGAGACATATATTAAATCATGCGCTTCCGATTTAACGATGTCGTCGCAAAACTTTTTTAATCCCGAACGCGCCGGATTAACAAAAATTAGATCTGCTTTAAGCCCAAGTCTTTGCCGATGAAAATCGCCGATCAATACATTAAAATGTTCCAGCAAATTTAAATTGGCGACATTTTCTTTGAGGTTCGAAGCTGAACTTTCTTCGATTTCAAGAGCCGTCACTGCAAAACCTTCAGCTAAGAACGGAATTGTAAAAAGGCCGATTCCGGCGCCGAATTCAACCACACGGAGTGGGGACTTTCGGACAGCCGGTAATAGCCTTGCCCATTCATTTACAGTTTCAATTAACGAGGCGGCGGTTATCCATGAGGGTTGGGTAAAGTCTGCAACAAGGCATTGTAAAGGTTGCCTTTCCGAAGCTTGAAACCAAATTTGCGGCGAAGGATCCGTAAATTTAAAACGTTTGTCTTTTTCAATTACACGTTTCCCTTTTTGCCCCATTTCAACAACAAAGCCGGCTTGGATGAATTCGGACATGAGTTGGCCGTCGTCCAAGAGGGCTTTGATGTCGACGTTGGCTGCATCAATCCAGCATCCCTTTAAACCGGTCGGGCCTACGCGCAAACGTATCGAGGCCTTCTGCAAAAAAGTATCAGGGCTTAAGAGAAATTGAAAACCTGTAAATTCATTAAAAACTTTTTGCAGCTCGGGTGACAACTGCATGCAATTTTGAATAGGCACCAGCCGGCGATCGGCTCCGATGAAGCCAAATTCTGTTTGATGGGTTTCAGAATTAAATCTTAAAGAAAAATCGACGCGATGGCGCAGTGAATGCTCGCCGCAACTGATGAACTTGATTTCGTTTGGAATGGCGATGTCGGCTAATTGAAAAAGAGTTGATAAATTGCGTATTTTATCAGCCTTTTGAAGCTCATATTTTTGATCCCACAAAGAACAGGCTCTACAGGAAGGAAAGTAAGGGCAAATATTTGACAACAACAGCTCCGCTTCGTAAAAAGTGGTATGAAAAAAATCAGTTCTGTTCTTACCTTAATGGGTGCCGTTTTGACTTTCAACCTTATTCAAAACGGGCAGGCCGCTGAAACTCCGTCACAAAAACTTTTTGTCGACGCCCCCAATGCTTTGGTTTCTACTACAAAACAGATTACATTTGTTGGACCTCGCTCTGGCGAAGGTTACTTCAGCGCTGACGGCAAAAAGATGATTTACCAGTCAGAACGCGAAGCCGGAAATCCGTTTTACCAAATATTTATTCTTGATTTTGAGACTGGCAAAAGCACACGGGTTTCAACCGGAGAAGGCATGACAACTTGTGGTTGGGTGCATCCGAAGCTTAAAAAAGTGATGTGGTCTTCCACACATCTAGATCCAAAATTTAAAGAAAAAGTTCAGACGGAAATGACCGAACGGGCTCAGCCGGTGAAAAAGCGTTATTCATGGAGTTACGATGATCAGTATGACATTTTCGAGTCAGACCTCGGTGGACATAAAATCAAAAGGCTCACAAAAGAGCTGGGTTACGATGCTGAAGGGTCTTATTCTCCTGACGGCCAATCGATTGCGTTTGCTTCAAATCGTTCACAATACACAAAAACCGAATACAGCGATGAAGAAAAAAAGCTGATCGAGCGCGATCCGTCTTACGCAATGGAAATCTATATCATGAGAGCTGACGGATCTCGCGTCACACGACTAACGAACTCAAAGGGTTATGATGGAGGCCCGTTCTTCAGTGCGGATGGCAAAAAAATTACGTGGCGCCGTTTTACGCCGGACGGCAGCCGCGCTGAAATCTATACCATGAATATAGACGGCAGCGAGCAACAGCAAGTGACGCATCTGAATGCGATGTCATGGGCTCCGTACTTTCATACGTCTGGTCAGTACATCATTTTCACATCTTCAATTTTGGGTTATACAAATTTTGAACTCTTTATCGTAGCTGTAGATGGGTTATCAAAACCGGTGCGGGTTACATTTGAAGAAGGCTTTGACGGTCTTCCGGGTTTTTCTCCGGATGGTCGAAAGCTTTCTTGGACGCGCCGGAATGAAAAAGGTGAAAGTCAGATCTACATGGCGGACTGGAATCATGAAGAGGCTCTCAAATTACTAGGCCAAAACTCAAGAGTACCAAAAATAAGTTTAAATTTAAGCCCTGCAATTGAAGAAAAAGATGCACGACAAATTGTATCTTATTTGGCGTCTGACGAATTCAAAGGCCGCATGACCGGTTCGGTTGAAGAAAAAATCTACACTGATAAAATTGCTGCGCTTTTTAAAACTTGGGGCTTAGAGCCGGCGCTTGAGAAAAATTTCATCCATGACTTTGAGTTTACCTCGGCAGTCAAAGCCGGAGAGAAAAACACCTTAAATTTGAACGGACGATTTGAAAAAGAATTGGTGCGTGGAACCGACTATCAAGTCAGCTCATTTTCGAAATCAGGCCAGTTTGCGACGGCCCCGATGATTTTTGTCGGTTTCGGAATGAGGGCTCCTGCGACCGACAAACTCGCAGAGTATGACTCTTACAAAGACCTCGATGTGAAAGATAAATGGGTGGTGATGTTTGCTCATTCGCCAAGTCCTGAAAAACCCGAGATGCGCCAGCATTTGTTAGTCTATTCGCAGCTTCAGCAAAAGGTTGCGCTCGCGAAAAATAGCCAGGCGGCCGGAGTTCTACTTATTACGGATAGCGGATTAAGTCAGCTCTCAGCCGACGGGACATTGGCGGAAGGTTCGTTGCCGGTTTTTAAAATTTCGACCCAAACCATGACAAACATTCTGAAAAAATCAGATGGACCATATAAAACCTATGCCGAGCTTGAAGCGGCCTACGAAAATATGAAAACGGTCACAGGCTTTAAGCTTAGTTCACAGTACGCCAGCGCTGATGTTGAATTGAACCACACTAAATCTATTGGGCGCAACGTGGTCGGAGTTTTGTATCCGGCGAACAACGCGGGCTCGAAAACAAAAGCTCTCTTTGTCGGGGCTCATGGAGATCATCTGGGAGACGGGCTCAACACGGGAAGTTCACTGGCTAAAGGAACTGAAAAAGGTCAAGTGCACTACGGTGCTGATGATAATGCATCGGGCGTGGCCGGCGTTTTGGAGCTTGCGCAGTTTTACTCTCAACCTCAGGTCCTGAAAACTCTCGTTCGTCCTATCTATTTTGCGGTTTGGTCGGGTGAAGAACTTGGAGTTCTAGGTTCAGCTTATTTTATTAAGGACTGGAAAGATCAAAAGAAATCCGAAATAATAAATTCTATCGAAGCGGCATTTAACATGGATATGATCGGTCGCCTTCGCGACCGTCTTCAAGTACAGGGGATTGCTTCAGCCAAACAATGGTCGGGTCTCAGCGAAGAAGTTTCGCTGGTCAAAGCGACGCCCTTGTCGTTAACAAACGATCCTTATTTGCCGACCGATTCTATTTCATTTTATCTGGCAGGTATTCCATCTATTTCATTCACAACCGGCGCACATGAAGAGTACCACTCTCCGCGCGACTTGCCCGACACCCTCAATTACTTGGGCCTTGTTAGGGTGATTGACGTCGTTCACACCTTCGTTCATAAGCTGGCCACAGTGAAGGGGAGTCTGCTGAATTATGAAAAGGTAGCAGGGGATAGTACAAAAACCATGTCGGGCCGAAGCTTCCGTGTGTACTTAGGAACGATTCCCGACTACAGCCAAGAAGGAATCAAGGGTGTTCGCATATCAGGAACCGCAAAAGACTCCCCTGCCGAAAAAGCCGGGCTTCTTACGTCAGATGTAATTATTGAATTTGATCAGCTCAAAATTGAGAATCTTTATGACTACGTTTTTGCATTGCAGTCCGCCAAGGCTGACAAAAAAATGAAGCTCATTGTCATGCGCAACGACAAACGAGTTGAGCTCGAAATTACGCCTGTTTTGAAAGACAAATAATTACCTTGGTCCAGTTTTGATTTCGCAGGGGTCTTTTTTTACGATTTGGCCCCAGTTT